>NZ_JARRQY010000028.1:0-98371 GCF_037381185.1 Acidihalobacter sp. | reverse complement strand
TGACCCTCTGGGCCAGAGCACCTTTGCTCATCAACAGGCCGTATATAAGCGCGCAGTCGAACCTACCCAAACGCAGATCAACTGGCAAACGAGGGAGAACCCATATAAGCGTGTCCCTAATGAGCAAGCCCGCGCTATCACGCGACGACGAAATGGATTTGGTCGATTTGGTTTTGATACTATGGGGTAGGCGTTGGCGGTGTTTTTGGTGATTACTGGCAGGGTGCTTTTTGGGGAGCTTCACTATATAAGCCAGTCCTCGAGTTCGAGTGTTGTTTCAAGTCGTGACGTTGCTCTTCAGGTGGATTGGAAAAATTCAGTGTCAAATGACAGTCGAGTCGGCCATGCCTCTCCGCAGGCTACGGTGAAGCGGCTGTTAGATGCGAGGTTTGTCCAAGATGTTTTGATGGCTTATAAGGATGCTCATCCTCGGAGTCGTGTTTTAATCAGTTCGGAGGTTCCTTTGGGTACTAATGTGGTATTGCTCAAGTGTGAATCTGCAGAAGGTGGTGGGGAGGTTTGTCGGGATTTGTTGAAAGCAATAGTTAAAGATTTTTCTGATTCCAATGGTCGTCTTCCAGTGGATAGTCGCTTTCGTATTTCGATGAGAATTGTCGATGTAAAATTGCATTCTTTGATGTTGAAAGTTGGGCGCGCAAAAAAATATATGATAGTGGTTTTGTCGGTGTTTCTGGGTGTTGTTCTCTCGTTGATGGTGGTCGTTCTCGCGTCTTTCTTGGGGCGGGTCAGGCAGCGTATTTCAGGCGGTTGATTAGATGGGGCATTTGGGGGAGCGTTTTAGTTGTATGTTGGGCGTGGTTGGGGAGGTGCTCTAGGCCATGTTTAAGCTTGAAGTTCGCAAGTCAGACACTACGCGTGAAGTTTTGAGTCTTCCTGGAGATGATTTGCTTTCTTGTTTGCTATCGGCGGGGATTGATGTTTCATATTCCTGTAGGCGGGGGGATTGCGGTCAGTGTTCAGCGACACTTGTGTCTGGGAGTGTGGAGTCAATGAATGCCTCTGCGCCTTCTCGTAATGGCGATGAGATTTTTCTTTGTAATGTGACCGCATGTAGCGACGTGGTTGTGCGTATTCCTTATTTTCCTGAATTGGATTCAATTCAGTCTTTGAGAACTCCTGCGAAAATTCATGAGTTGAGTGCGCTTGGAGATTGGATTGTTGAGGTTGTTCTTCGACTGCCGCCAACGCAAGTTTTTCGTTATTTGCCCGGGCAGTTCGTGCGTATTACAAACAAAAAACGTGTGACGCGCAGCTATTCACTCTCTGATGTTTCGGCGGCGGATAGCCTTATTAGGATGCACGTTCGCCGCGTCTCAAATGGGGCGTTTAGTGATTACTTGTTTTGTGAGGCGAAGGAAGGAGATTTGTTGCATCTAGAAGGGCCTCATGGGCACTTTTTTGTTCAGCACAAAGATCAAGCTCGTAAGACGATTTTTTTGTCGACTGGTACTGGAATTGCTCCAATTTACGCCATATTGAAGGGGTTAGGGTCGGAGCGAATGGAGGCGTTGGGCTCAATATCTGTGTATTGGGGCAATCGAGTCCAGTCTGATGAATATCTCGGTCAGCAGTTGCGTGCTTTGAGTTCAAGGTGTGCATTTGAATACGTTTCGGTTTTTTCTCAGGAGTCGCATGATGGCCCTCGCTACGTGCAAGATGTTGTTGCCGCGAGGCATTCGGACTTAAGCGAGTCCTTGGTTTTTGCGTGCGGGAACCCTGCTATGATCGAATCCGCACGGGTCCTTTGCCAATCACTAGGGTTGCCGGAAGATCGTTTCCGCAGCGACCCGTTTACCTCCTCGTGACCCTTTAGTGGTCTTTGTAGATATCGCGGAGTCACATCGATGAAAGCAGTTATCCTTGCCGGCGGGCTGGGAACTCGCCTTAGCGAGGAAACAGGGTCCCGCCCCAAGCCAATGGTCGAGGTGGGTGGTAAGCCTATTCTGTGGCATATCATGAAAATTTACTCGACCTACGGTATCCTGGATTTTGTTGTCTGTCTAGGGTACAGGGGCTACGTAATTAAGGAGTATTTCGCCAACTATTTTCTGCATATGTCGGATGTGACTTTCGACATGGAAAACAACCAGATGCAGGTTCACCAGAATAGCGCCGAGCCGTGGCGCGTGACGCTGGTGGATACGGGCGATGCCAGCATGACAGGCGGTCGTTTGAAGCGAGCGGGTGAATACCTGAAAGATGAAGAAATGTTCTGCTTCACCTATGGGGACGGTGTTGGTGATATTGACATCAGCCGCACCATCGATTTCCACCGCGAGCACGGAAAACTGGCGACCATGACGGCGACGCAGCCACCTGGACGATTCGGGGCCCTTGGCTTGGATGGTGACCATGTCCACAGCTTTCAGGAAAAGCCTAGTGGCGATGGTGGTTGGATCAATGGTGGTTTTTTTGTCTTGTCGCCCAAGGTGATCGATTACATCGATGCGGACGATACGATCTGGGAGCGAACTCCCCTGGAGCGCCTGGCGTCGGAAAACCAGCTTGTTGCTTACAAGCATGGTGGTTTTTGGCAGCCGATGGATACCCTCCGGGACAAGCAGCACCTCGAAGAACTTTGGCAATCCGGTAAGGCTCCATGGAAACGTTGGTAAACCCGAAATTTTGGCAAGGTCGGCGCGTCTTCATCACGGGGCATACCGGCTTCAAGGGTGGGTGGCTAGCTCTCTGGCTGCGCCATATGGGGGCTGAGCTTCACGGGTATTCCCTCCCGGCGCCAACTGAACCGAGCCTTTTCGAAGCGGCGAATGTGTCGTCCGCGATCGAGTCCACAGTTGGTGATATCCGCGATCTTGATGCGATGAAGCAGGCGCTTCTTGCGGTGCAGCCGGAAGTGGTCATTCACATGGCTGCGCAACCGCTGGTGCGACTGTCCTACAGCGATCCAGTTTCCACCTATGCCTCCAACGTCATGGGCAGTGTGCATCTGCTTGAGGCCATTCGTGCCTGCCCAAGCGTTCGTGCGGTTGTCATGGTGACTAGCGATAAATGCTATGAAAATCGTGAGTGGGAGTGGGGCTACCGCGAAAACGAGCCCATGGGGGGCTATGACCCATACAGCAACAGTAAGGGCTGTTCAGAGCTGGTCGTCTCTGCATTCCGCTCCTCCTATTTCAATCCGAATGACTTTGACCGTCATGGTGTGGCGGTTGCCAGTGTTCGTGCGGGCAACGTGATCGGAGGTGGTGACTGGGCGGGAGATCGTCTGGTACCCGACTTTATCCGTGCCATGGCAGCCGGAGAGGAACTGTGCATTCGTTCCCCGAATGCGACTCGCCCATGGCAGCACGTGCTGGAGCCTCTATCCGGCTACATCGCGTTGGCTGAAAAGCTGGTCGAAGAAGGGGCGGACTATGCTTCTGGTTGGAATTTCGGTCCGGTCGACCAGGACGCCCAACCCGTTTCCTGGCTGGTCGACAGGCTGGTGCGGCGCTGGGGAGATGGCGCGAGCTGGCGCCTGGATAAGGAGCCACAACTTCACGAGGCCAACTACCTCAAGCTCGATATCTCCAAGGCGCGAGCCCATCTTGGTTGGGCCCCTCGTTGGAGCCTCGATGAAACCTTGTCTCACATCGTTGATTGGTATCGTGCGTACTACCGCGGTGAAAATATGCACGATCTGACAATCCGTCAGATCAACGCCTACATGAACACTCATTGATGATTTAAAGAGCAGATTTTTTATGGACCGCCTTCAAACTTTGCGTAGTCAGATCTCCGAACTCGTGGCTCAGTATGCCGAGGAGGCCTTTGCGCTCAAGCCGTTCGAGCAAGGTCAGACTGTGGTTCCTCCATCCGGGAAGGTCATTGGTGCCCCCGAATTGCAAAACATGGTCGAGGCAAGCCTTGATGGCTGGCTGACCACAGGGCGTTTCAACGAACTTTTCGAAAAGCGTCTGGCGTCATTCATGGACGTCAAGCATTTGATCACGGTCAATTCCGGCTCCTCGGCAAACCTGGTGGCCTTTTCGACACTGACATCATCAAAGCTTGGTGATCGCGCCATCAAGCGAGGGGATGAAGTGATTGGGGTGGCTGCAGGCTTTCCGACGACGGTTAATCCAATTATCCAGTTCGGTGCGGTGCCTGTATTTGTCGACGTCGATCTGTCGACGCATAACATTGATGCAAGCCTGATCGAGGCCGCCATCACGCCGAAGACCAAGGCGATCATGCTGGCGCATACCTTGGGTAACCCGTTCAATCTCGAGGCCATTACGTCCATCTGCAAAAAACACAACCTCTGGTTGGTCGAGGATTGCTGTGATGCCCTGGGGGCGACCTACAACGGCCAAAAGGTCGGCACCTTCGGCGATATCGGGACGCTGAGCTTTTACCCAGCCCACCACATCACGATGGGCGAGGGTGGGGCGGTATTTACCAACAATCCGGAACTCAAGGTCATCGCTGAGTCGTTCCGGGATTGGGGGCGAGACTGTTACTGTCCGCCGGGCAAAGACAACACCTGCGGCAAACGTTTCTGCTGGAAATTGGGTGATCTGTCGGAAGGATATGACCACAAATACATTTACTCGCATCTCGGGTACAACCTTAAGATCACCGACATGCAGGCTGCCTGCGCTCTGGCACAGATGGATCGGGTCGAAGATTTCATCCGGATCCGCAAGGAGAACTTCGCGTACCTTAAGGGGCGACTCCAGAGCTGCGAAGAATTCCTGATGCTGCCCGAGGTGACCCCGAATTCCGATCCGTCCTGGTTTGGTTTCCCCATCACGATCCGTCCGGAGTCGGATGTCAGTCGACGGGAACTCACCCAGTACCTGGATCAAAACAAGATCGGGACTCGATTGCTGTTTGCTGGCAACCTGATTCGCCAGCCCTACATGAAAGACAGGGAATATCGTGTCGTTGGCGAACTGACTAATACCGACATCACGATGAACCACACTTTCTGGGTGGGTGTTTACCCGGGCTTGAGCAAGGAAATGCTCGATTTCATTGCAGACACGATCGAGACTTTCCTGGGGGTCAACTTCTGATGTTCGATGTGCGAGAAACATCGATTCCGGGCTGCTACCAGATTTTCCCGCGGGTATTCGAGGATGCTCGCGGTCGTTTCATCAAGGTCTTCCATGAACAGGCCTTCGAAGAACGTGGTCTGGAAACCCACTTTGCCGAGGAGTATTACTCGGTATCGCGCCGAGGCGTGATTCGAGGAATGCATTTCCAGGTGCCGCCCATGGACCATGTGAAAATGGTCTACTGCACGCAGGGTTCCGTGTTCGATGCAGTGGTAGACCTTCGGCGCGGATCGCCAACCTATGGTCAGGCGGCTACATTCTCGCTGAGCGCAGAGGTGGGCAACTACCTATACATCCCCAAGGGGCTGGCTCACGGGTTCTGCGCAACCAGTGACGAAGCGACCCTCGTTTACAAGGTGTCAACGGTATATGCGCCCGAGCAGGATGCCGGCATTCTCTGGAGCTCGTTGGGTATCGACTGGCCAAGTGAGTCACCGATCATGTCTGAGCGCGATCAAGGTTTCTCCGCCCTGAACGAATTTGAGAGCCCATTTTGGTATGAGTAATTCTGTAGCCAAGGACCGGCGTGCGTTGGTGACAGGGGCGACAGGTTTCATCGGTTCGCATCTGGTTCGACGCCTTCTGGTAGAAGGTTGGTCGGTGCATGTGATCGTGCGGCCGGAAACAGACAGAGGGGCTCTGTCTGATCTCGGCGGTGCGGTTGAAATCTACGAGCACGATGGAACGACCGAAGGGATGATTCGGTTGGTGAAGGAAGCGGCTCCTGATGTCGTGTTTCACCTGGCATCACTGTTCCTGGCACAGCATCGCGTAGAAGATGTTGCCCGGCTGATTACGAGCAATGTCCTTTTCTCCACTCAGTTAGTGGAAGGAATGCTTGCCAATGACGTGCGCATGCTCGTCAACACCGGTACGTCATGGCAGCACTTCGAAGATGCTCCCTATAACCCCGTCAATCTGTACGCAGCCACGAAACAGGCTTTCGAGGATATCCTCGACTACTACGTAAATGCGCACGGACTGAGGGTGATTACTCTTGCGCTCTTCGATACCTATGGCCCGAATGATCCGCGACCCAAACTGATCTCTCTGTTGTGGAAAACAGCACTTGAGCAAACCCCCATTGCCATGTCCCCTGGTCTACAGAAGATTGATCTAGTCCATGTGGATGACGTCGTTGAAGCCTTTGTACTAAGTGCCTCGATGTTGGAACGGCAAACGCTGGGGCACGAACGCTATGGTGTGTCATCGGGCGCCCCTATGCGACTGGTCGATTTGGTAGATGCTTTTGAGCGAGCGACAGGCTGCGAAAAGCTACCCATCGAATGGGGTGGGCGCCCCTATCGCCCAAGAGAAGTCATGGAACCATGGCAAAGCTATAGAACCCCGCCGGGATGGACACCGCATATTTCCTTTGCAGAAGGTATCGTCCAGACGCGCCCGAAAAGAACAGAAGCGAGTTGATTCGATGGCGGCCCCAGCTACGCGCAGGGATATCGTGTGGGGTTATGTTGCTCAGGCACTGAACATCGGTGCAGGCCTTATCCTTCTTCCCGTCATTCTGCACTACCTGCCTCAGGAAGATGTCGGGCTTTGGTTTGTGTTCGTCACATTGGGGAGCTTGGCTCTACTGCTGGAGTTTGGTTTCCAGCCAACGCTGGCCCGCAATACAGCCTACGTATACGCCGGTGCGCAAACCTTGGTGAAAAAGGGGCTGTCTTCACCACCGCCAGAAGGGCAATCATTGAATCTCCCATTATTGGGGGAACTCGTACATACGGCGATCCACGTTGCTCACGGCAAATCAGAACCCTTGGGTGTACTTGCCTGCGTGGGGCGCGTTCGGGTTCGGCTATGTCACAACCTTCTATTACGGCTACTTCAATGGGTTGCTGCAGGGCAGGGGGGATATAACCTCGGCAAACAAGGTGATCGTCATTACCCGCGGCACTTTGATCGTGCTGGGTGCATTGCTTGTCGTGATGGGGTATGGGTTGCCTGGATTGGGTATTGCTTCCCTGATTTCCGCTTTGGTTGGGCGTTGGGCATCCATGACGTACTACTTCGTGGATGGCCGGCCGGAAGCACGGCAGGCGCACAAAATCCGATCTGAGCAGGAAAACCGACTTCTGAAAACTTTGTGGCACAACAGTTGGCGTCTGGGTGTAGTTCACTTGGGGGCGTTTCTCATTCAGCGCTCCAGCATACTAATTGCGTCCAGCTTCCTTGGGTTGGCGGCATCAGCCAGTTACGGCATGACCATTACCATCTTGATGGCTTTGATGAGTGTGTCGACCGTAATTGGCAATGTGCAGATGCCACACTTGAACGCACTACAGGTAAGTGGAAGTCGACAAGAACTCAGGAGCATTTATGGCGAAATTCTGCTCCTTGCTTGGGGTGTTTTTGTCGCGGGAATGATTTTCTTAGTAACCCTTGGAGATGGATTGCTCAAGGCCATTGCGAGTAACACTCCGCTCTTGAACGGTCCGGAACTTATCGCCCTAGGGCTAATTGTCCTGCTTGAGTTGAACCATAGTGTGGCTGCGGCATACATCACAACAAAGAACGAAGTCCCGTTCTTGAAAGCGGCTGTCTACTCAGGATTAGTCATTGCGGGGTTAAGCGTAATGCTTGTGTCCGAGTGGGGGATATGGGGGCTTGTTTTTGCGCAAGGAGCGGTACAGCTTGCCTATAACAATTGGAAGTGGCCTATGGAAGCCATGAAAGATTTGGGTGGGAGCTGGTTAGATATCTTGAGGTGTGGGGGGCGTCAGATTGCTAAACGGTTTAAGTGACGGACTGGAAAAAGATCGTGTTGATTCGTTCTCGAAATATAGCCATGTCAGATCGAACCTAGTTGTCGGAACGCACGGTGAGGGGCGGCCTGACGTATCCATAGTAATACCGACATACAACAGGCCTAAAATGCTAGGAGAGGCCATTGATTCGGCCTTGTCGCAAAAGGCGGACAGAAAATTTGAAGTGGTGGTCATCGATAATTGCCAAGATGCGGCAGTGTGCGCGGAAGTGGACAAGATGATTAGGTCGTATGGAGATGATCGATTGGTACTATATCGAAATGAAGAAAATATAGGGATGTTTGGGAATTGGAATCGCGGGATAGAGTTGGCTCAAGGTGCATGGCTGACGATTTTAAATGACGATGATCGCTTGGCTGATGGGTGGCTAGAAACGGTCATGGGTATCCGGAGTGGAAATGCGTTCGTTGGTGTGGATGCAGAAGTTATAGGGGATATTCCTCGGGCGCCAATGCCTTATGGAATAATCCTGGTGAGGAAGGCGTGGCGTAAGCTTTCGAAGATAATAAGGGTTAGGCGGCTGGGTAAATGTGATTATTTGAGAGGGCACCCATTTTATGGTAGTCTTGGTGTTCTTTTTGAAAAAAGATCATTGGTGGATCTTGGTGGGTACGACGAAAAATATTGGCCCAGTTCAGACTACGTTTTGAGCTACCTGTATTTTAGGCGGAGTGGTGGGTTTTTAATTAATAGAGTGTTGGCGGAGTACCGGTGGGAAGATAACGCCTCAAGACGTCCCGATGTTCTTGCGGGTTTTTTGCGAATAGGCGGTTTCGTCCGAGAGGATTTGCTGCAAAAATTAAGATTTCCAATTGTCTATAATTTAGGGCGGTGGTATAGCATAAATAGAACGAAGGTGGATTTGTGCTGGTTTGAGCGTAGGTTTTCACTTGGCTTGGAGTTTGTTCATAATTCAGTTGATTATTCCAATCTTAAAGGCTGTGGCGGTAGCGGAGCGCTGGTCACTAAAAAGTTTTTTATCAAGGCGCTGGGGTTGGTGTTGTGTTTATTTTTATGAGCATTCGGTTTGGGTGAATAATGAGATTCGGTCGATTTATGGTTATTTTGTCCGTGCTCATTTTAGCGGTGTCGCCGATTGAGGTGGTGGACTTGTTTCCGGGTGCGCACTTTGTGCTTACACCATTTTTGGCTATGTCTGTAATTTATATCCCGCTCTCGGTGGTTTATGTTTGGATGCTAAGAGGGCAAGAGTCGAGTTTAAGTATAAATTATTATTTATTTTTTCTGCTTTCTATGATTGTGTTGTCAGGGTTGTCAGTTATTTTTTCAGGGCCAGATCCCCTTGGGATTTCCTTGAAAAGGTTCTTGTATTTTTCTTGGATTTTGTTTGTGTCCGGAATGTTTTTGTTGGTCGTTCGGGAGCATTTATTGAGTGTATTTGTTTCGGCATTCAAGCTGTTTTTGGTTTTTTCTTTCCTTGCGGTTGTGATTCAGTGGCTTTATTTTAAAGATATATTGCATTTTTCAATCAGCTGGTATGACGTTAATCCATGGGTTGTGGGTGGGTTTCCGCGCTATAATGGTGTCATGGCGGATCCGAACAGATTTGCTGTGACGGTGTCTATTTTTTTGGGGGTGGTCTTGTATCAATGCCTGTTAATTGGTCGTGTCGGACGGTCTTTATTTTACATGTTTGTTTCTGCCCTATTGGTGGGCTTGGCTGTTTCTAGAACTGGCCTAGTAGCATATTTCTTTGTTGTTTTTGGTTTTTATGTTTCATTGATTTTTTCGCTTCGTTGGCGATTTAGTATTGCTGCCTCTGGTTTTGTTTTATTGTTCTCATTTTTCTTCTTGGCCGCCTTTTCTTTTTGGTTTTTATATTATGGTGGTGAGGCATTGCTGTATAAAGTTTTCTTTGGTTCCCCCGCCAGGGTGGCTTCGACAAATATACATTTATCGCTACTTTCTGAAGGCATCAAGGTTTTTCTTTAGTTGGTTACTGCTTGCTTATGGTGGCTTTGGTTTTTTCTCGCGTCTGGTATACTGCCATCGCAGTAGGGGTGGCTTGTGTTTTTTATGAATTTCAGGCGGAGCCTACCTTTTGGATCATTCTGGGGGGCTTGTTCTTTCTTGCATATTCTAAGCAAGCTTCCCTTACTTTTGATCGTACTTGAGTGATTTATGTCTATTGTGATTAATTCAAGGGTTCTCGGGGCACATACTACAGGTGTTCAGCGTTATTTGAATGAAGTAGAAAAGCGTCTTCCTGTTGGGTTGGCGCATGTTTATCCTCGCGCCTCTTTGCATGGGATTTCTGGGCATGTATGGGAGCAAGCCGTACTTCCTTTTCGCATTGGGAAAAATGTTTTATGGAGTCCAAGTAATAGCGGCCCGCTAACCGTGAGTCGGCAGGTGGTCACAATTCACGATTTGGCCCCACTGGATCATCCCGAATGGTTTGGAAAGAAATTTTCTGCCTGGTACCAATATTTGGTTCCAAGGTTGGTGCGCCGGGTAGCGGGTGTTTTGGTGGATTCGGAGTTCACCAAGGAAAGGCTAATTGCTTCATCACGTGTTTCTGGAGATAAGATCCAGGTAGCGCTTTGTGGCGTAGATGATCGCTTTGTTTCTGTACCTTCTGCTGACGGAGCCGAGTCAAGCCGAATTTTGTCTCAGCTTGATCTTCCCGCGCCACGGTATATTTTGTCCGTGGGCTCGCTGGAGCCTAGGAAAAATATAGCGAGACTACTGCAAGCGTGGCGGCGAATTTTGCCAGAGCTTGATGAGGATGTGTCGCTTGTCCTTTCCGGAGCTAAAGGGAAGTCTTTTATTTTCCAAGATATTCCTGAGTTGAGTAGTCTCCCCCCACGAGTACATCTGGTGGGCTATGTGGAAGATGCTTATCTCCCAGCGCTTTATGCTGGCGCTGAGGCGTTTGTCTACCCCTCGGTGTATGAAGGTTTTGGTCTCCCACCGCTAGAAGCAATGGCATCAGGTACACCTGTGGTCGCGGGTAATGTTGCTTCTTTGCCAGAAGTTGTAGGCGAGGCCGGTTTGTTGGTTGATCCGTACGATGCTGATGAGATTGGGACAGCCTTGTTGTCGTTGTTGAAGGATTCAGTGTTGCGCGAGAAGTTGAGTGAGCAGGGGCGAGCTCGGGCTCGTATGTTTAGTTGGCAACGTACTGCAGACTTGACGTGGGAGAAGTTGCTTGAAGTGGCTGATATGTGATATGTGCCATTTCTGAAATTTGAATTTATTGGATTGAGCTATTTCATGAAATCTGCAATTATAACCGGTATGACAGGCCAGGATGGCGCGTATCTGGCGGAACTCTTGCTCGACAAGGGCTATGTCGTTTACGGGACTTACCGCCGGACCAGTTCTGTCAATTTCTGGCGAATTGAAGAGCTGGGTATTGGTCAGCACCCCAATCTGCATCTGGTTGAGTTTGACCTTACGGACATGAGCTCTGCGATTCGCTTGCTGGAGTCCAGTGGGGCGACCGAGGTCTATAACCTCGCGGCGCAAAGTTTCGTGGGCGTGTCATTCGACCAACCCGTGACGACGGCGGAAATCACGGGTATCGGACCTTTGAACCTGCTTGAGGCGATTCGGATCGTGAATCCGAAGATCCGTTTCTATCAGGCATCGACCTCAGAGATGTTTGGCAAGGTACAGGCGATTCCACAGGTGGAAAGTACCCCTTTCTATCCACGTAGCCCCTACGGCGTCGCCAAGCTGTACGCCCACTGGATGACAATCAACTATCGCGAGAGTTACGACATCTTTGGGTGCAGCGGCATTCTCTTCAATCACGAATCTCCTCTGCGAGGCCGCAAGTTCGTGACGCGCAAAATCACCGACAGTATCACCAAGATCAAGTTGGGCAAACAGGATGTGTTGGAATTGGGCAACCTGGATGCCAAGCGCGACTGGGGTTATGCCAAGGAATACGTTGAAGGCATGTGGCGCATCCTTCAGGCAGATCGGCCGGATACCTATGTATTGGCGACGAATAGAACAGAGACGGTGCGTGATTTCGTGAACATGGCCTGCAAGGCAGCCGAGATCGATGTCGACTGGCACGGGGCGGGCGAGTCGGAATATGGCGTAGATGCCTCCTCGGGCAAGACCATCGTTCGCGTCAATCCGAAGTTCTATCGCCGGGCTGAAGTGGACCTGTTGATTGGAAACCCTGAAAAAGCCAGGCAGGAGCTGGGTTGGGAGCCTGGTACTAGCCTGGAAGAGTTGTGCCGCATGATGGTCGAGGCAGATCTGCGACGTAACGAGCAGGGGTTCTCGTTTTGATGGAGGGCGCCGAGGTTCTGGTTACTGGTGCGTCGGGCTTTACTGGGCGTCACCTCATTCAGGCATTGAAGCGCGAAGGTTGTCGTGTGGTGGCTCTGGGGCTCAGGGCTTCGGAGGCAGATGTCTCGATACAATGCGACCTCACGGATAGTGATGCCGTTCGTAAGGCTCTTTCCACGTGCTCTCCTACATACGTGGTTCATCTTGCGGCCTTATCGTTTGTTGCGCACGGAGATCCCGAAGCTTTCTATCGCGTCAATGTGTTGGGCACGCTCAATCTGCTCGAAGCTGTGGCTGGCCAGGATGCCAGCCCGAAAAAGATACTGATTGCCAGTTCGGCCAATGTATATGGGCAGCCCGATCAGTCAGTTCTCGATGAGCAAACCTGTCCTGCCCCCGTGAATCACTACGCCTGCAGCAAGCTGGCCATGGAACACATGGTTCGAACCTGGTTTGAGCGCTTGCCCATCGTGATCACGCGCCCATTCAATTACACAGGTCCAGGCCAGGATGGGCGGTTCCTCGTGCCGAAAATCATTGATCACTTTAGGCGTCGTGAATCGCAGATTGAGTTGGGCAATCTGGACGTGAGTCGTGACTTCTCGGATGTGTCGGATGTGGTGGCTGCCTATGTGGCGTTATTGACGTCACCGGTTTCCTCAGCCACGGTCAATATTTGTTCGGGAGTTGCCATTTCGCTACGCGAAATTGTGGAAATGGCCGAAGAGATGGCCGGTTATCGGATCGATATCCACGTCAATCCCGCATTCGTTCGCAAGAATGAAATTCCTTCTTTGCGCGGAGATAATGCGCTCCTTCGGAAGTTGGTCGGTTCAGCACCGGCTACACCGCTGCGGGAAACAATTGCCCGGATGCTCCATCCGGGTTGAATAGATAAATTGGGCGAGCCGTTAGGGTTTGTCCGAAGTGTGGTTGCTCCTCTATGAAAATTGCCATTGTCCATGACTGGCTGACTGTTTATGCCGGCGCAGAGCGTGTTCTGGAACAGATGCTCGTCATGTACCCGCAGGCGAATCTGTTCAGTGTGTGCGATTTTGTCCCGGAGGGAGAGCGGGGCTTTTTGCGAGGCAAGACACCTCGAATGACGTTCATCCAGCGGCTTCCCGGGGCACGCAAGCGCTATCGCAGCTATCTCCCCTTGATGCCGCTGGCAATTGAGCAGCTCGATTTGTCCGCTTATGACTTGGTGCTGTCCAGTTCCCATGCGGTGGCCAAAGGGGTGCTGACCGGGCCGAATCAGTTGCACGTCAGCTACGTGCATTCGCCGATCCGCTATGCCTGGGACTTGCAGCACCAATACCTGCGCGAATCGGGGCTGGACAAGGGCGTAAAAGGCTGGGTCGCGAAGTGGCTGCTGCACAAGATGCGACTGTGGGATGCGCGCACGGCCAATGGCGTAGATCAATTCGTGGCCAACTCCCAGTTCATTTCGCGACGGATCTGGAAAACGTACCGGCGTGAGGCGGCGGTGGTGTATCCGCCGGTGGATGTCGAAGCCTTTGTTTTTCGCGAAGACAAGGAAGACTTCTATCTGACAGCTTCCCGGCTGGTGCCCTACAAGCGGGTGAGCCTCATCGTCGAGGCGTTTGCGCGGATGCCGGATAAGCGCTTGAAGGTGATCGGCGACGGTCCCGAGCGGGAGAAGATCGAGCGCATCGCTTTCGGGCACTCTAATATCGAGTTGCTGGGGTATCAGTCAGCCGATGCCTTGGTTAGCCATATGGGGCGTGCACGCGCATTCGTGTTCGCCGCGGAAGAGGATTTCGGCATTGTGCCGGTCGAAGCTCAGGCCTGCGGCACGCCGGTGATTGCCTTCGGGCGGGGTGGGGCGCTGGAGTCCGTGCATGATCTGGCTGAGCCTGAGCCGACGGGGCTTTTCTTCGGCGAGCAGAGCGTGTCTGCCATCGTGCAGGCCGTCGAGCGCTTCGAGCGGGAAGGGCGGGCGGCGATCCAGGCTGAAGATTGTCGCAGGAATGCCGAGCGCTTTGCGCCGGAGCGTTTTCGCAAGACGCTGGGCGAGTTGGTCGAGCGTGAGTGGGGGGCGGTTCGCCGGCGGTAGTTAGGACGCATTTGGGGATGGTTGAGGTTTCATGCTTGGGCTGCTCGATGCGATGCGCCTGCGGTAGGGTATCCTGATCGCGGTATCTGGTCCGACGATGTTCGTGCGTATTTCGCGGCGTTTCTCTGAATTCGTGACTTCAACTTTCCATTTCTGACATGCAATCCGGCCTGCTGAAAACCCACGCTGCATTGATTTCGCTGATCACGCGTACGCTCGATGTGTTCATGATTGGGGTTGGTGGCCTATTGGCCTATTGGTTGCGATTCGACTCAGGCGGGTTTCCCGTTCCGCTCCGCTACAGCGTGTTGATGCTGATCGGCGGGTTGCTGGTCGCCGTGCTGTTCCCGCTGCTCGGGGTT
Organism: Acidihalobacter sp.; assembly: GCF_037381185.1. Taxonomy (NCBI): domain Bacteria; kingdom Pseudomonadati; phylum Pseudomonadota; class Gammaproteobacteria; order Chromatiales; family Ectothiorhodospiraceae; genus Acidihalobacter; species Acidihalobacter sp. Next base: position 83,790 of record NZ_JARRQY010000028.1, on the reverse strand, counting down.
TATGGCTCATGGCGCGCGCGCGGTTTGTTGGCGCCGGCGCTGAGAGTGTTGGGCGCGTGGATCGTCGTGTTCTTTCTGCTGTTCATGCTGCTGGTGTTGGCCAAGCAGGCCGAAACGTATTCGCGGGTCTGGATGGCGGTCTGGTTCTGTTTGACGACCGGTTTGTTCGTGGGGCTACGGATCGCGGTGTTCGCCGTGCTGCGTGCGCTGCGCCGCCGGGGCTACAACCGAAGAAGGGCCGTGTTGGTGGGCTGCGGGCCGCTGGCGGGCGAGCTGTATGAGCGCGCGAGCGATCTGTCCTGGGCGGGGTTCGAGGTGGTTGCGGTTTTCGACGGCGGTGGGCCGACGCGGGCGTTGACGGCAGTCGAGCCGAGACCTCTGGACGAGTTGTGGGAATTCGTCGAGCATCATGAGGTGGACGAGATCTGGATCGCGGTGCCGCTGGAGCGCGGCGATCGCCTGCGCGAGGTGCTGGACCGTTTGCGGTACTGTACGGCCAATGTGCGCTACGTGCCCGACTTGTTCGGTCTGTTCCTGCTCAACCATGGTCTGTCCGAAATTCTGGACATGCCGATGATCGATCTGACCTCGTCGCCCATGGCGGGGGTGAATCGCCTGGCCAAGGCGATCGAGGATCGGGGGCTTGCGTTGCTAATTCTGCTGCTGATCAGCCCTGTGATGTTGGTGATCGCGCTGGGCGTGAAGCTGAGTTCGCCGGGGCCGGTGTTCTTTCGCCAATTGCGGCACGGCTGGGATGGACGCGAAATCGAGGTGTTGAAGTTCCGCTCGATGTATTTGCATCTGGAAGATAATGGGCTGGTCAGTCAGGCTCATCTCGGCGATCCACGGGTGACGTGTTTCGGGGCATTCTTGCGTCGCACCAGCCTCGACGAGTTGCCCCAGTTCATTAATGTCTTACAGGGGAGTATGTCGATCGTCGGCCCGCGCCCGCATGCTGTGGAGCATAACGAGTTCTTCAAGAATATGATTCAGGGCTATATGTTGCGCCACAAGGTCAAGCCGGGGATCACCGGTTGGGCGCAAGTCAACGGGTGGCGCGGCGAGACGGATACGTTGGAGAAAATGGAGCGCCGTATCGAGCACGACCTGTACTACATCGAAAACTGGTCGCTGGCCTTCGATTTGAAGATCATCTTTCTGACGCTGTTCCGCGGCTTCGTGCACAAGAATGCGTATTGATTCGCTCCAGGGTGGATCACGGAGCGGAAACTATCCTGACCAGGGGGGGCGACCTGCTGGTCGCCGATAAGTTAAGGTTAATCGGAATCTATCCCCAATTCTCTGCTTGTGAATCGGGCCGCTGGCGTAGCGGTTCCGGGCGCTTGATTTAGACGCTCTTGCACGGTACTTTTTGTTGTCATACTTGCCAACATGGAAGCCGAAAAGATAATCGAAACCAAGACTGTCGCGCCCGATGCTAGCAGCTTGATCCAGATGGTTGTGTGGCGCGTACCTGAGCCGGTTTCGCCATGCACGCATGCGTTCAAGTACCGGCTGGTCTATGTCGTGCATGGTCGGCGTGTCGTTGGTTTCGATAATGAGCGTGGCAAGGGTGATCATTGCCACATTGATGGCGAGGAGCGCCCGTACACGTTCACCGATATTGAACGGCTGACAGAAGACTTCATCGCTGAGGTGGCACGATGGAAAAGCGCACACTGACTATTACACTGGATCCGGATTGGCGCGAGCTACTGCGCGCGACGGCGCGTGCGGCCGAAGCCGAGCACTACCAGGGCGAGCGCTTGAACTTCGAGGCGCCGGAAGCGTTCTTCGGCCGGCTCACGGAACGGCGCTGGGCGCTGGTGCGGACGTTGCAGGGCGCGGGCACGTTATCCGTGCGCGAACTGGCTCGCCGCGTTGGGCGCGATGTGAGGCGGGTACATGAGGATGTCGGCGTGCTGGCCGAGTTGGGTTTGATCGAGCGTACCGATAGGGGCGGCGTATATTGCCCGTTCGCGGATATTCACGTCGATATGCACTTGCGCGAGGCGGTTTAGTTCGCGCTTAGTTGGGGATGACAGCCAGGCGTTGGTCGGCGTTAATCGGGGTCCGTTAATCGGGGTCTGTCCCCAATTCTGCCCCAGGGGTTGCCTTCACGCCGCCGCACAGGGGGTGTTCACATTTGGGACGGCGTATGCCGTTTTAGCCAATCTTTGAGCGCCGCGTCCATCCGCGTTTGCCAGCCTCGGCCGGTGGCGCGGAACTGCTGGACCACTTCGGGCGATAGACGAATCGTGATGCGCTCCTTGGTCGTTTCGGCAGGCGGACGACCGCGCCTCAGACGTTTGAACTCTGTTGAACTCAACTCATAGGTATCTTCGTCGGCGGCGATGCCAGCGTTGATCCGCTCATCCTCTTCCTTCGTCGGAAGCTGCACGACGCGCGTTTTAATCGATTTGCGCATATTTCTCGACCTCTCTGCTGTTGGCCTTGCGCAGGCTAATAATTTGGCGGGTATTGCCGCGGTCCGTGAAGACGACGCAGTAGAGCCGATCGGCTTTGAGTGCGTATCCGATCATTCGGCCCTCGCCGTAGTCTTTGCGCCGATCCGGAGTCGATGCCAACGTGTCCCACGTCCAGATCGCGAGCCTGCGTGCGCCAGGGACACCCCGTGTTTTTCGATATTCGAGATGTTTTTGACGGGGTCGAAGCTGATCTTCATGATGGATTATCGTATGCACGATAAATGGTTTAGTCAACAGCCTATCTTGCGACGGTGGAGATCACTACATGCAGAAGCACATGGTCAGGGTGCGGTATCACCGGCTAGGCGACGAGACCGATACGGTGGACAAGATGGAGCGCCGTATCGAACACGACCTGTACTACATCGAGAACTGGTCGCTGGGCTTCGATCTGAAGATCATTTTCCTGACTCTGTTCCGCGGCTTCGTGCACAAGAATGCGTATTGAAGTTGTCTGGTAGTTCGGGAGATTCCCGTTGAAAATCGATTATGGTGCCTGCTATGGTGCGACTAGGTAATACTCTTCGCTACAAGGTGGTGCGGCATGGCTACAGCGACTTCCATCAAGCTCGATGACGAACTGAAAGGGCGGGTGCGACACTTGGCTGAAGCGCGCCGGCGCACTTCGCACTGGATCATGCGCGAAGCCATCGCGCAATATGTCGAGCGCGAAGAAAAGCGTGAGGCGCTGAAGCGCGACATGCTGGACGCATGGGAAGCGTTTCAGGCAACCGGCCAGCATGCGACTGCCGAGGAAGTGGATAAGTGGCTTGAGAGCTGGGGAACTGAAGACGAGCTGCCCGCGCCGGCATGTCACGAGTAATTTTTGCGCCGGCGGCAATTCGGGATCTGCAACGATTGCGTGATTTCCTTCGGCCGAAGAATCCTGGCGCTGCGAAGCGAGCCGCGGATGCGATCAGGCAAGGTGTGCAGGCTCTCGGTACGCACCCGCGGATGGGGCGACTCGTGGAGGACTTGCCGGAACAATACCGGGAGTGGCCCATTGATTTCGGAGATGGCGGCTACGTGGCCCGGTATCGTGTCGAAGGCGATACGATCACGATCTTGGCCGTCCGGCATCAGCGGGAGGCCGGGTATTGATCTATCTGCGTTGGGGCGCTGTGTAAATTGGAGACAGGCCATTTGTCTTGACTCGTGCCAGTGTGCCCAGGAGCGGCAACTATTCACGCGACCGAGAGAACATTGCCGAAGCGTCCCTACCCGACAGCTGAACCGCAAATCGCGGCAAATCGGGGTCATTTTGCTCGACAATTCGGCGCTTATTTGATTTAAGGTTGGCGGAATGAATGAGCCGTTGATCTTGACCCCGTTGCGCAAAGCCATCGCGTCGCTACGCGCTGCATTGGCTCAGCCCAAGGATGAGTTCGTGCGCGATGCGGTGATTCAGCGCTTCGAATATACCTACGAACTTGCCTGGAAGTCGCTGCAACGTCGGCTGGTGGAAGACTTGGGAGGTGAAGCCGTGGTGCCGCTGAGCCGGCGAGACCTGTTTCGCCTCGCGGCTGAGCGCGCGTTGATCGACGATCCGCTGCCTTGGTTCGAGTATCACAAAGCACGAAACATCAGGTCGCATACATACAATGAGCGCATTGCGGAAGAGGTGTATGTCGTAGCCCAAGCGTTTCTGGGCGATGTGGAATCTCTACTGCGGGTATTGGAGGACTCGGATGCTTGAGCTCTCGTCGGATGAGACGGCCGAGGTGCGCTTGATTCTGGACCGGGTGCTTGGCGGCGATGGCCAGGTCTGGGTATTCGGGTCGCGGGCCACGGGCAAGGCTCGGCGCTTTTCGGACCTCGACTTGCTGGTGCGGGCGGATGGGCCGCTGCCATTTGCCAAACAGGCCGAACTCGAGGAGGCTTTTTCGGAGTCCGGCTTGCCGTTTCGCGTGGATGTGGTCGATTGGTATCGGATTTCCGACGAGTTTCGTGAACGTATTGCCGACGAAAGGGTACGCTTCGATTTTCATGCGTCTGCCTGAGGGCAGGCTGAATAAATGGCTGCGCGGGTGTGGCGTAAAGTGGATAAGCGCAGCGTATGTGCCTTTGCCGCTGTTGTGATAGGGGCAGCGAATCATCTCGGTGGATGCGCTGAGGAATCAGTCGGGGAAGCCTTGCCCACCATGGATCAATGATTCATGATGATGCAATCTGATGTCGTTTGAGGTGGCTTCCATGCGTACCGTGATCGATCTGCCGGAAAATTCGCTCCAGGCAATCAAGGCGTTGGCCAAGCGGGAGAACATTTCGCAGGCGGAGGCTATTCGGCGCGCAGTCAGCGCCTATCTCGCGAGTCGGCCGTCGCCGGATGAGCAGTCTCCAGCATTCGGTTTATGGGGGCGGCGGGTTGAGGGGCTGAGTTATCAGCAACAGCTCCGCGATGAATGGATGTCATGAAAGCGGTATTCGACACCAATATCCTGGTGGATTACCTCAATGGCATTCCGCAGGCAGCAGCAGAACTGGGACGCTTCACTCAGCGATGCATCAGCCAGATAACATGGATGGAAGTGCTCGTCGGTTGCCGGGACGAGCAGGAAGAGCGCGTAGTCCGCGAGTTTCTGGGGACATTTGTGGTCGTGCCGATCGGCGCCGAGGTGGCAGAGGCCGCTGTGATGCTTCGTCGGAGTAATAGTCTGCGTTTGCCCGATGCCATCATTCTGGCGACGGCCGAATGCAACCAGGCTTTGCTGGTGACCCGTGACGTCAAGGATTTTCCAGAGGATAGCCCCGGGGTGCGTATCCCGTACCGTCTTTGAGCATCCAGTGCAGTGGATGTGCTGCGCTTGTGCGCAGCGCCGGTGTTATGTCGGTAGGCTTTGAGTTGAAGGGCATTCCTCTTACCCTATTCCGCGGTTTTGTGCACAAGAACGCTTATTGAACTAGGATGCGCCCCGGCGCAGCTCTAAAGGAGTAGACGATGAAGGTGTTGGTTACCGGAGGTGCGGGCTATATCGGTTCGCACGTGGTGCGTCAACTCGGCGAGGTCGGGCACGAGGTCGTGGTCTACGACAATCTTTCGACCGGTCACCGCTGGGCGTTGCTGGCGGGTACGCTGGTCGAGGGCGACCTGGCCGATGGCGAGCGTCTCGACAAGCTGTTTGAAGAGCATCGCTTTGACGCGGTGCTGCATTTCGCGGCCTTCATCGTGGTGCCCGAGTCGGTGGCCGAGCCTCTGAAGTATTACGCCAATAACACGCGCAACACGCTGGGATTGCTGGAGCGGGTACGGCGTTTCGGTGTGCCGCACTTCGTGTTCTCCTCGACGGCGGCGGTCTACGGCATGCCGGAGCAGACGGTGATCGACGAGACCACGCCGCTGGCGCCGATCAATCCCTACGGCGCGTCCAAGATGATGAGCGAGCGCATGCTGATGGATCTGGGCGCCGCGGGTGGTCCGAGCTATGTGGCGCTGCGCTATTTCAACGTTGCCGGCGCCGATCCCGAGGCGCGTATCGGTCAGGCGACGCCGGACGCCACGCATCTGATCAAGGTGGCCTGCCAGGCGGCGCTGGGCCAGCGCGAGCGGCTGCAGATTTTCGGCACGGACTACGCGACGCCGGACGGTACCTGCATCCGCGACTACATCCATGTCGAGGATTTGGCGCGGGCGCATCTGGATGCCCTGGATTACCTGGCCGCCGGTGGCGACTCGCAGGTGCTCAATTGCGGTTACGGACGGGGTTATAGCGTGCGTGAGGTGGCCGAGACCGTGCAGCGTGTGAGCGGCGTGGATTTTCGCGTCGACGAGGCCCCGCGTCGGGCGGGCGATCCGCCGGCGCTGGTGGCGGAGAATACGCGGATCAAGGAAGTGCTTGGCTGGCAGCCGAAATTCGACGATCTTGAAACCATCGTCGCCGATGCGTGGCGTTGGGAGACGAAATCTGCTGATATGTGACTGGGGGAGCGCATTTTTCCCTGTAGTGTCATATATTGGTAGGTGAGAAGTAGTCTTCCGGAATGTCGGGGTTGAGAGGTTACCATGGTTGATCCGCGTGATTTCCTGAATATGGATGATATCGATCCGGAGTTGGAGGCGCGTGCCGATCAGCTGCAGCTGATGGGTGGCGCAATAGCGCGCAAGGACAAGCGCGGTACTGCGCTCAAGCGTCACGGCCATCTGTGGATCGATGCGGCGGGCCGTGCCGCGGCGAAGGATGTGGTGGTGTGCGATCATGGCGATTGGGCGATGACGCTCATCACCGATACGGCGCCCCCGACAGGACGTAAAGTCGAACTCGAATGGGAGGGTGAGGGCGGCATTCTCAAGCGTGCACATGGGCGAGTGACCGGTATCCGCCATGGAACGCGCGACAAGGAGCCGTTCCCCGATCTTTTCTTCGCCCGCTTCGAGAGCGCGTTCCTGTAGGTGTTTTGCTCCTGTTTTTGTGATCCGAGTACGGGCGGCAGGGCCTAGTTTTGCGCTGCTATGTGTTCGGCAAAATAGCTTTCTGCGTGCGTGAGCGCGGTAGGCAGCAGGGGCGCTAATTCGGACGCTTTGTTGATGTTCTCAGCGATGGCCGCGTTGTCTGTCAGGTATTCATGTGCGAAGGCATTGCGAAGCAGGCGGAGTTGGAGCCAGCTGTCCGCGGAGTCGATGATCCCGAATTTTTCCATGCGCCTTGGGGCCTGTTCGCACTATTGCGCGATGCGCTGCCGGAGCCGCTTTTCGTGACCCGCCAGGCGCCGCGAGCGTGGTGTAGCCCGGCTACATGAGCGAACGGCAACGCCGTGGGACGCGAAAAGCGGCCCGGCCCTACGGGTTGCGCCCGGTTGGCCGCCCCTCGGCCTTACTCGTCGTTCATTTGGAATGACCAAACCTCTCTCCTCGCGCCTTGATTGGCGGCCAACCGGGTGCAACAGCGCACCGCTCAATAGTGCGAACAGGCCCTAGCATATCGAGGATCGAGACATCGCTATGAATGTCTTCAAGACTGGCCAGCGCCACTGATCGGAAGAGTTTGGAGACGAGGAAATCCTGCAGTTTCCCGAACCGGGCAAGGAACAGATCGAAAACGTCGATTTCCTGCTCTGTCAATTTTCCTACTGTTTCTGCGGTGATCGGCAATACTGCCGAGGCTTGCTTCCGCGACCGTTCCAGATTGCGGGCCATTCTTTGAGCCACGTCTAGATTCTGAAGGAAGATTGCCTGGGGTTGCCTCACAACAGCCTCCCTGACCGTTGTATCTCCGTTTCGAAAGCGGTGTGCGGTGTTTGGCGGCGATGGATCAGCAGATCGATTTTTTGCGGTCCCAGCCTTTCCCAAAGGCTGCTCAGGATTCGGGTCTTCAATCCGAGTAGTTCCTGATCCACACCGATTTCCAGATAGAGGTCGATGTCTCCACCTTTGCGATCGTCATTCAGGCGCGAGCCAAAGAGATAGATTTCGGCTGAGGGGTCTTCCCTGCGAACGATCTCGCGAATGGCTTGTTGTTCGCGCTCGGATAGCCGCATTGCCGTGCCTCGTCCCGAAACATTCGAGAATTTATGTTATCGCAGTGGCGTCAACAAATCCCGGCTTTGGCGCGGTGCGCTTAGATAGCTTGATTCAGGCGTCAGGAACTTCTGTTGGATGATGTAAATAGTTTCCGCCACCAGCGGTGCTTCGTCGTTGCGGCCGCTGCCTGTTCGGCTGGTTTCGATGGGGTCTGCCGTTTGGCGCTGTCGGCGCTCAGATAAGCAATCGTAACGCCCCAACCACTGCCGTCGTGCGCCGGGCCGAAGCCGCGCACGCCGGGGTCGGCGGCGAGGATCTCCTGCACGATCCCCCGCAGCACGCCTTTACCCTTGCCGTGGATGATGCGTACCTCGTCGATGCCGAGGCGTTTGCATTCGTGCAGATATTCCCGCACCAGTTCGGGCACTTCCCGTGGTTTGAAGTGATGCAGGTCGAGTACGCCGTTCACTTCCAGGCGGACGGTTTCGGGATGTGATCGGGGCTTATGCGGCATGGGCGGGCGGTGAATAAAGGTCGGCTTCATCCCACAGTATAGGCTTGCGCAAGGCACGGCGGGCCGCGTCGACCCGCCGTGCCTTGGCTTACCAGCGGTAGTGGTGGCCGTGTGCGCCCCAGTCGCCGTGCCAGTGATGTCGGCGATTGTGGTGGCGGTAGTGGCGAGGGTGCATCGGGACCCAGTAGCGTACGCGGCGGGGTGTCACGAACACGCGCGGCGGAGGCGGCGACAGGTGGCGCATGCCATACAGGGGCGCGCCAATGCGGACGTCGAAGCGGACACTGTCCGCATTGGCTGCGCCGGCGCCGATGAGCAGCAGTGTTCCAACGGCGGCGCTTGCGAGGAGTGTGCGTTTCATGGGTGGACCTCCCGGCTGCATGCATCGTGTGGCGGGTTTGCCGGCGACTTCCTTTGCAGCCTGGGCAGAGGTTCCGACAGTCCGGCTGAATGAGTGCTGAACCGGAGTCCGGGCTTGAGTGGATCGTGGCGCGGACGATCTTCCGCGTCGAGCAAGGTGGCGACTTTTGTCCTCCAATACTGGCTGGCGCTTGTTCGCGCTATTGAGCGGGTGAGCTGCCGGAGCCGCTTCTCGTGGCCCACAAGGTGCTGCGAGCCTGGTGTGACCCGGCTATGAGCGAGCGTCAGCGTTGCGGAGCGCGAAAAGCGGCCCGGTTCTACGGCGGCGCCTTGTTCCAGGTTTTCCCCTACGCTCGTGCATAGTTGGTGGGTTCTCGGCCGCTTTCATGTGTGTCATTTCGCATTGTAAGAAGTGCTGCTTATTTAAGGCTTCATGTTTTTTATGAACTTTTCCAAACACACACGGACTAACTCTACGCCGTAGATTAAGGTTTTGGTGCCGCACTCCGGCAAGCAGGGCTTTGACACGGCGCTGACGCGCATGGGGGATGCGTTTGTTTGGATGCGCTAAGTATTTAATAAAATTTGAATTCTTCTCGGTCCGGGCGCATCGGCCATGCCTATAAAACACTTCCGAAGCTTGAATAAAATCGGAATAGAGGAGGACATCATATGAAGTTAGCTAATCCTGCTCCCCTGGGGCTGGCCGGTTTTGCTTTTACGACCTGGATGCTCAGCATGCACAACGCCGGTTGGTTCACCGGCGACGCGGTTCCCCTGGTTCTGGCGCTGGCATTCGCTTACGGCGGCAGCGCGCAGGTTCTTGCGGGGCTGCTCGAATTTCCCCGTGGCAATACCTTCGGCTTGGTCGCCTTCACCAGTTACGGGGCTTTCTGGTGGTCGTTCGCGCTGTTCGTCGAGTTCTTCGCTGCCAAGGTACCGGGCGCGTTCGTCGGCTGGTTTCTTTTCGTCTGGGGCGTGTTCACGTTCTATATGTGGATTGCGACCTTCCGGGCCAACCGGGCGGTTCAGTTGGTGTTCCTCGCGCTGTGGATCACTTTCCTGTTGCTGGCTCTGGGCGTCTGGTTAGGCAAGGGCGGATTCACCATAGCGGGTGGTTACGTCGGTCTCGTGACGGCGGTGCTGGCCTTTTACCTGTCGGCAGCCGAGGTCATCAACGAGGCTTACGGTAAGACGGTGCTGCCAATCGGCCCGTACGAGTCGGCTACCTGAGTCTGGCTTGGTGATGGCGCGGCGCCCGGGCTGAGGGAGGCTCGGGCGCCGTTGCTTCCCCCTCGATGCCGCACGGCACCACGCATTCTTGACCCAGGTCAGTTATCTGCGCCGCCTCGCTGGCTATGATGCGGCAAACGGACCGGCTGTACGCTGATGCGATGCCGGGCCGAGACGTCGCCAATCCGTGAGGAGCGCCCGTGAAGATCCCCAAGAATATGCAGACTGCCGAACGCTGGATGCGCCTGTACTTCGGCGCCGTTCTGTTCGCCATCTATTTCGTGAACCCTTTCCCGTACCGCGAGTGGACCTTTTGTGGTCTGCTGGTGATGGCGACCGGCGCGTTGGGGTATTGCCCGCTGTATTCGCTGTTTGCGCGCCTGAAGCACGAGTCGCACCGCGAACAGGGGTAGTGGCTCGCCGAATGGGTCGTGCCGCCGCGCATTCATAGCAAAACAATGCTGTGGGCTCCGAGCTTGCAGCCCATCCCCCGCAAGTTTTATCGAGTCTGCGCAAGGCGCCGCGGTCGTGGCGGCAGGTTTCAACGGGCAGTCGTGCAGCGCTGCTGCATCGGTGGCCGGGCAATTGATATAATCCCGCGATGAACGCGAAGGTCTATATCCAAACCCAGGGCTGCCAGATGAACGAGTACGATTCCAGCAAGATGCTGGACGTGCTGCATGCGGCCGAGGGTAGTACTGCGGCGGCTTCTCCAGGCGAGGCCGATATTCTGCTGGTCAATACCTGCTCCATCCGCGAGAAGGCGCAGGAGAAGGTGTTTTCCCTGCTCGGCACCTGGCGCGAGTTCAAGGATCGGAATCCGAACCTGATCATCGGTGTCGGTGGCTGTGTGGCCAGCCAGGAGGGCGAGGCGCTGCGCGAGCGGGCGCCGTTCGTGGACATCGTGTTCGGCCCCCAGACCTTGCATCGGCTGCCGGAGATGGTTGCCGAGGTGCGTCGGGCGCGGGCGCCTGTGGTGGATATCTCCTTCCCCGAGATCGAGAAGTTCGACCGCCTGCCCGAGCCGCGCGCCGAGGGGCCGAGCGCGTTCGTGTCGATCATGGAGGGCTGCAGCAAGTACTGCACGTTCTGCGTGGTGCCGTACACGCGCGGCGAGGAGGTCAGCCGTCCCTTCGACGACGTGCTGGCCGAGGTCGCCCAGCTCGCCGAGCAGGGCGTGCGCGAGGTCAATCTGCTGGGGCAGAACGTCAACGCCTACCGCGGGCACATGCACGATGGCGAGATCGCCGACCTGGCCTTGCTCATCAACTATATTTCCGCCGTCGACGGTATCGGCCGGATCCGTTACACGACCTCGCATCCGGTGGAATTCTCCGATTCTCTGATCCAGGCCTACGCCGAGGTGCCGCAGCTGGTCAGTCATCTGCATCTGCCGGTGCAGAGCGGCTCGGACCGCATTCTGGCGGCGATGAAGCGCAAGCACACGGCGCTGGAGTACAAGGCCAAGATCCGCAAGCTGCGCGAGGCGCGCCCGGGCATCTGCCTGTCCTCGGACTTCATCGTCGGCTTTCCCGGCGAGACCGACGCCGATTTCGAGGCGACCATGCAGCTGATCGAGGACGTCGGCTTCGATCTGTCCTTCAGCTTTATCTACAGCCCGCGCCCCGGCACGCCGGCGGCTTCGCTGCCGGACGACGTGCCGATGGCGGTCAAGAAGGAGCGCCTGGCGCGGCTGCAGGCCCGAATCAACGAGATGGCCGCGGCGATCAGCGCCGGCATGGTCGGCACGCGTCAGCAGGTGCTGGTCGTCGGGCCTTCGCGCAAGGATCCGAACCAGCTTGCCGGGCGCACGGAGAACAACCGCGTGGTGAATTTCGACGGCTCTCCGTCGCTGATCGGCGAGTTCGCCGAGGTGCGTATCACCGAGGCGCTGCCCAATTCGCTGCGCGGCGAGCTGCTGGAGCCGGTGCGGCAGGCGCAATGACGGCCTTGGAACATCCTGCGGCGAAAAGCCTCACCCTGAAGCCCGCCAGCGCCGAGCGCCTGGCCAATCTGTGCGGACAGTTCGACGAGCACCTGCGCCAGATCGAGCGGCGCCTGGGCGTGGAGATCAATAACCGCGGCGGGCATTTCAACCTGATCGGCCAGGACGAGTCCGCGTTGGAAGCGGCCAGTTCGGTGCTGCAGGGGCTCTACCGGGCCGCAGGCGAGCAGGACATCACGCCCGCGCAGGTTCATCTGTTCATTCAGGAAACCGGGGCCGAGGCGCTGTCCGAGCCGGATGTGAACGAACTGCAGACGGTCGAGCTGCGCACGCGGAGGGGCGTCATCCGTGGTCGTGGTCCGCGGCAGATGCGCTATCTGCATCAGATCCAGACCCATGATCTCGCCTTCGGTATCGGCCCGGCTGGCACCGGCAAGACCTATCTGGCCGTGGCCAGCGCGGTCGACGCGCTGGAGCGCGAGGCCGTGCGCCGGCTGGTATTGGTGCGCCCGGCGGTGGAGGCGGGCGAGCGCCTTGGTTTTCTGCCCGGAGATCTGACGCAGAAGGTCGATCCCTACCTGCGGCCGATCTACGACGCGCTGTACGAGATGCTTGGCTTCGAGCGGGTGGGCAAGCTGCTCGAGCGCAATGTCATCGAAGTCGCGCCTCTGGCTTACATGCGCGGGCGTACGCTGAACGATGCGTTCGTGATCCTGGACGAGGCGCAGAACACCACAGTGGAACAGATGAAGATGTTCCTCACGCGCATCGGCTTCGGTTCCACCGCGGTGGTGACCGGAGACGTGAGCCAGATCGACCTGCCGCGCAACGTGACCTCCGGCCTGCGTCAGGTGATCGAGGTGCTGCGCGATGTCGACGGTGTGAGCTTCACCTTCTTCAACGCCTCGGACGTGGTGCGGCATCCCCTGGTGCAGCGCATCGTGCGCGCCTACGAATCCTTCGACGAGGGCGGCGAGTCCCGATGATCGAGGTGCAGCGCGAGACCCGGGGCGCGACGCCGGACGATGCGGCGCTGGAGCGCTGGGTGGCGGCCGCGCTGTCCGACGCACAGCGCGAGGTCGTGCTGCGTTTCGTCGATGCGCAGGAGTCGCGGATGCTGAACCGGGACTACCGCGGCAAGGACCGGCCGACCAACGTGCTGTCGTTCACAATCGAGCCGCCTCCGGGCCTGGATGATCCGCATTTGGGCGATCTGGTGATCTGCACCGAGGTGGTCGAGCGCGAAGCGCGAGAGCAGAGTAAGACGTCCGAGGCGCACTATGCGCACATGGTGGTGCATGGCTTGCTGCATCTGCAGGGCTATGATCACGAGGAAGTCGAAGAGGCGCAGCGCATGGAATCGCTTGAAATCGAAATTCTGTGCCGGTTAGGCTATGACAACCCTTATGACTAAGGGATTGGAGAGGTGAGCCGTAGGCAGCGCCGGCGAAACTGGCCGGAACAGGTTGTTTGCCGCTGACCGCTCCACATTGGCTGGGCGATTTTGAATAGGCCCTAGGAACTAAATGGAAGACCGACCGAGTACGCGCTCCAGTCAGCTGAACTGGCTGGAGCGCATGAGTAGAGCCCTGTCGGGCGAACCCCAGGACCGCGAGGAACTCGTCGAACTCCTGCGCCAAGCACATGAACGCGATTTACTGGACGTCGACGCGCTTGCGATGATCGAGGGCGTGTTCGAGGTGGCGGACATGCGCGTGCGCGACATCATGATTCCGCGCGCACAGATGGAAGTCATCGGCCGCGAGGACAGTTTCGACGCCATTCTCGATTTCGTGCTTTCCACCGGGCATTCGCGCTATCCGGTGGTGGGCGACAATCGCGACGAGGTGATCGGCGTGCTGCTGGCCAAGGATCTGCTGCGCTACTGCCGCAATGGGCAGGAGGCGCCCTTCGAACTGCAGGACATGCTGCGCGCGCCGGTATTCGTGCCCGAGAGCAAGCGGCTCAACGTCTTGCTCAAGGACTTTCGCCGCACCCGCAATCATATGGCCATCGTGGCAAACGAGTACGGCGGCGTCGCCGGCCTGGTGACCATCGAGGACGTGCTCGAACAGATCGTTGGCGACATCGACGACGAACATGACGAAGAAGACGACGAGAGCCAGATCCTGCTGCACGAGGATGGCCACTACACGGTCAAGGCGCTGACGCCGATCGAGGATTTCAACGAATACTTCGGCGCACAGTACAGCGACGAGGAGTTCGATACCATTGGCGGGTTGCTCATCAATCGGATCGGGCGCGTGCCCAAGCGCGGCGAGTCCGTGGATCTGGACCGGTTCCGTTTTCATGTGCTCAGGGCCGACACGCGGCGCGTCCATTTGCTCGAATTGAGAGTGGACGAAACGTCGCCGCAGGATGAAGGCGAAGCCTGATACGTGTTGCTTTGCCGGTGACGCCCAACCGGTGCTCGAAATATACGGGTACGGACTGTAAGCTGCGCCATTCGCGGAGACAGCGCGTCGCCGTCACCTTCCTCGGGTTCTCGCGATAAAAGGTTAGCATGGCCCAAGCCGAACGTAGTGAGTCGTTTTACCGCAAGGCGGTGCATTTTTCCTTTGCCCAGTGTCTGACACAGCATCGTTTGCGTGCGGACGTGCTTTCGTTCGTGAGCGGGGCGCTGACCGTTGCCGCATTCGCTCCTTATGGTGTCGCGCCGCTGGCCGTGCTGGGGCCGGGACTGCTGTTCCTCGCCTGGGTGGCGGCGAGTTCCGGGCGGCGGGCCTTTGCTCGCGGTTATCTCTACGGGTTGGGGCTGTTCGGCTTTGGCGTTTCCTGGATCTATAACAGTCTGAGCCTGTTCGGCCAGGCGATTGCGCCTTATGCAGCGCTGTTGACGGCCTTGTTCGTCATGTTGCTGGCCTTGCTGCCGGCCTTGATGGGCTGGATCGCCTGGCACATGCGTCCGCTGCCACGCGACGCGCGCTTGTTGCTGGCCTGGCCGGCGCTATGGGTGTTGTTCGAGTGGCTGCGCAGCACGCTGTTCACCGGTTTTCCGTGGTTGTTGTTAGGCGACTCGCAAGTCGGTTTCGCGCCGGGTGGCCTGGCACCGCTGGCGGGGACCCTTGGCGTGAGCTGGCTGCTGGCGCTGCTCGGTGGTTTGCTGACCTTGGCGCTGTCGGAGCCGCGGCTGACGCGCCGTTTGGCCGCGCTGCTACTTATCCCGGTGATCTGGGCCGGCGTCGGCAGTCTGCGCGCCATTCATTGGACGCAGCCGGATGGTGCGCCGCTGCGCGTATCGCTGATCCAGGGCAACGTCGCCCAGCGGCTGAAATTCAATCCGCAGTCACTGAATGAAATCCTGCGGCGTTACCGCGACATGACCCGGGCTCACTGGGACAGCCGCTTGATCGTCTGGCCGGAGACGGCGGTTCCGCAACTCTATCGCGCGGTGGCGCCGAACTATCTCGATCCGCTGGCGGCCGAAGCGAAGCAGCACGGCGACGACATCGTACTGGGTGTGTTCCGACAGCGTGCGGACAAGTTCTACAACGCCGTGGTCAGCATCGGTACCACGCCGCCCGAGTTCTATCTGAAACATCATCTGGTGCCTTTCGGCGAGTATCTGCCGCTGCAGGGGCTGCTCGGCTGGCTGTACCGGGGCTTCAACGTGCCCATGTCGAATCTGAGCCCTGGCCATGGCGGTCATCTCATCCATGCCGCAGGCATACCGATCGGCGTGTCCGTCTGCTACGAGGTCGCCTACGGAGCCGAGGTCATTCGCGCCCTGCCGCAGGCCAAGCTGTTGATCAACGTGAGCAACGACGCGTGGTTCGGCGATTCCCTGGAGCCGGCGCAGCAGTTGCAGATGGCGCGCATGCGCGCGCTCGAGACGGGCCGCTATATGCTGGCGTCGACGAATTCTGGGCTGTCCGGAGTCGTGGCCCCCGACGGCCGCATCCTGGCCTTGGGCGACCGTAACAAGACGGTTGCGGTGAGCGCTGACGTGCAAGCAATGAGCGGTGCGACGCCCTATGTTCGATGGGGCAACAGCCCCGTCGTCGGGCTGGCGCTGCTGGTGTTTCTGGGCGCTGGCTTGTTTGCCTTCGGCCGTCAATCAAGCAAGAGGAAAGGAGAGTCAGTATGACGTCGCTCGTACCCGTGGTGCTTTCGGGCGGATCCGGCACCCGTCTTTGGCCGCTGTCGCGGCATGCATACCCGAAACAGTTCATTCCGCTGTTCGATGAGCTGAGTCTGTTTCAGGCGACCATACAACGCCTGGACGGACTGGATGGCGTGGCCGGGCCCTGCGTGGTGAGCAACGACGAGCAGCGCTTCATGATGGCCGAGCAGTTGCTCGAACTGGGCCTGCATGGACGCATCATTCTCGAACCCGTCGGGCGCAATACCGCGCCAGCGATCGCGGCGGCGGCGCTGGATGTGGCGGCGACGGATCCTCAATCGGTGATGCTGGTGCTGCCGGCGGATCATCTGATCGCGGATGTCGCGGCGTTCCACCAGGCGGTCCAGGCCGGTCTTGAGACCGCTCGTGCCGGGCGCATGGTTACCTTCGGCGTGGTGCCGAACCGGCCCGAAACCGGTTACGGTTACATAGAGGCCGGTGAGCCGCTGGGAGCGGCGGCTGCGCGCGAGGTGGTGCGTTTCGTCGAAAAGCCCGATCTCGAGACCGCCGAGGTTTATCTGGCGGGTGGCCGCCATTTATGGAACAGCGGTATGTTCCTGTTCACCGCGGCGAGTTATCTGGAAGCTATGGAGAAATACGCGCCCGCCATGCTTGAGGCGGTGCGTCAGGCCTATTCGCAGGCGCGGGAGGACCTCGATTTCCTGCGTTTGGATGCGGACGCTTTCGCCGCCTGTCCGGCCGATTCCATCGACTACGCGGTCATGGAGCGGGCCGAGGGCGAGGTGGCTGTGATACCGCTGGATGCCGGGTGGAGCGATGTCGGTTCCTGGCATGCGCTGTGGGAGGCCGGCGAGCACGACGATGCTGGCAACCGTCTGGAGGGCGACGTGATCGCCGTCGACTGCCGCGATACCTATGTCCATGCCGGTAACCGGCTGGTCGCAGCCCTGGGCCTGGATGACGTAGTGGTGGCGGAAACTGCCGACGCGGTACTGGTGGCCGCGCGAGATCGCGTACAGGACGTCAAGACGGTGGTCGAGCAGCTCAAGCGCGAGAAGCGCACGGAGTGGCAGGTTCATCGCGAGGTGTTTCGGCCCTGGGGCAGCTACGAGGGTATTTCGCTGGGCGAGCGCTTCCAGGTCAAGCGCATCATGGTGAAGCCGGGGCAGAGTCTGTCGCTGCAGAAACACTTTCACCGTGCCGAGCACTGGGTGGTGGTGCAGGGCACGGCGCGCGTGACGCGCGGCGACGATGTTTTCACTTTGAGCGAGAACGAGTCGACTTTCATTCCCCTGGGCGTGGTGCACCGGTTGGAGAATCCGGGGCGGATTCCGCTGGAGATCATCGAGGTGCAGTCGGGGGCTTATCTGGGGGAGGACGATATCGTGCGGCTTGATGATGTTTATGGGCGGTGAGGAGCTACCTACGCAAGCTCGTGGAGACGAGTAGCCGCTGGTTGAACGGCGATAGCCCTTCGATGAACGTCGTCGGCGCAGCAGCAGGTCGTCCACGTGGCCGCTGATTCAGCAACGGCCTTGGTCTATCGGCGGGCGTCGATTTTTTGATCTATCGGTGCCTGCGGCTTCAACCAGCTGCAAATCCACCGTCAACGTTCAGGCAAACCCCATGAATCATCGATGCCTCGTCGCTTAGAAGAAACGCGATGGTTGCTGCAACTTCGTGGCTTTCTGCGAATCGCCCGAGCGGGATGCGCTCGCGCATGCGCGCTGCTTTCGTCGGTTCGGACCAAGCGGTATCGGCCATCGGGGTTCTTGTTACCACGGGGTTGACGCTATTGACGCGGATACCGTGAGGCCCAAGTTCGACTGCCATGACCCGCGTCAATGCGTCCAAGGCGGCCTTCGAGGCGCAGTAGGCGGCGTGTTCCGGAGTGCCGGCCGAACTCGCAAGGCTGGATACATTGACGATCGCGCCGGAGTGTCCGGTTTTTATCCACTCGGCGGCGAGTGTCTGAGCAAGTCGCATTGGTGCGATTGTGTTCACCCGCATCGTATGTTCGAAGTTCTCGCAGGAAGTCGTCAGGAACGACGAAATTTCCACAATGCCAGCACAGTTCACCAGCAGGTCGATCGGCATCCGCCGCGCAACGGTCGCTGCCGCCGCTTCGGTATTGGACAGATCGGCAACCACCACCTCGCAGCCGATTTCTACTTGCAGCAACTCCAGTGCTGAAGCATTGCGTCCTAGTGCGATGACATGAGCGCCCTGGCTGCTAAGGGCTTGTGCCGTTGCGCGACCAATGCCCTGCGTCGCCCCGGTCACCAATACGCGTCGGTCCGCAAAGCGCATGCTGCGCCCCCTATTCCAGGTTGGTGTGATTGTCGCGCATGAATTCCTCGGACACCGCAAGTGTCTTTTGCAGACGAGAAACCAGATATTCGGAAAGCAGGAACAACGCTCCCTCGTATGTGCTGCCCATGGGAAGTATCGCTGCGCTGTCGGTTGTGTCGTCCATCGTTCGCGCGGGTAGCACGACGCTGACATCGGCTCTGCTGCGTAGCTGCGATTCGAGGTTCGCGGTGAGCAGGACGATGCGTGCCTCGTTCGCTTCGGCGACGTTTACGAGGGCTTCCACAGTCGCGAAATAACCCGGCCCGGCGCTGACGACGAGGCAATCCTCGCTGCCTAGCGCCGGTGTCGTCATGTCGCCGACCGGGTGGGCATCGAGGCCAAGGTGATGGAGACGCATGGTCAAGGCGCGCATCATGAGTCCTTCCCGCCCAACCCCGTAGAGAGCGATTTTTCGTGAGGAGCAGAGCGTCTCCAGCATTGCAGTGATCTCTTTGGTGTCGACGATTTCATCGAAGGGCGCCGATATCTCTTCACAAGCCCGTTGGATCCACGTCGAGAGTGCTTTGTCTGCTGCGCTCATGGTTGTTGCTCCTCCCCTGTATGGCGTATCGTCGTCAAATCATCATGCATTGCGCGTGCTTCGATGAGGGCGTCGGCCGTTGTCCGTTACAGGACGGCGCGCAAAGCCGGGTAGATGCGTGTGAACTGTTTGTAGAGTCGCGCGTAATCCGACGCCAAAACCCGGTCTGGGGTCTCGAATGCTTCGACAGGAGCGACCATGGCCTTGACAGCCGTTCCCACGCTTTCGTGAACACCGGCGCCAACGGATGCAAGTACCGCTGCGCCAAAGGCCGCGCCGCCCTGGTTCGGCTGCAGAGCAGTCGGCTTGTCGAGTGCGGCGCTGATGATGCCTCTCCATAGCGGATTGCTTACGCCGCCTCCGACCAGAATCAGCTTCTCGATGCGGGTATCCTGTTGCTCGATACGCTCAAGCGAGTCGCGCAGCGCGAACGCCACACCTTCCAGCACTGCGCGCAGCATATGGCTTCTGGTGTGCCGGAAGCTCAGGCCAAGCCAGGCGGCGCGGGCGTTGGGATCCATATGCGGCGTTCTCTCGCCCGATAGATAGGGCAGAAAGAACACGCCTTCGGCACCGGCGGGCACTGTAGCCGCTTCGGAGACGAGCAAGTCGTAGTGGTCGCCGTTCAGCCGCCTGGCCACTTCCGCTTCTTCGGACGCGAACTCGCGTGCGAACCATTTCAGACTGCCGCCAGCCGCGAGCGATACGCCCATGAGGCAATAGGATCCGGGCACTGCATGGCCAAAGCAGTGTAGTTCGCCCTTGGGGTCCGGCATCGCCTTCTTCGTGTGGGCGAAGACGACTCCGGATGTCCCAACGGATACCAGTGCGGTGTTTTCTTCGACGATGCCTGAGCCGACCGCCGCGGCGGCGTTGTCTCCTGCTCCCGCTACAATCGGCGTGCCTTCGACTAAGCCGGTACTGCCGGCACCTTCGACCGAGACTCGAGCGCAGATTTCCGCGCTTTCATACACTCTCGGCATCCACTTCCGTGGAATCTGGAGTTCCCGCAGAATGTCGTCCGACCAGTTACGCCGTTCGATGTCCAGGAGCATCGTTCCCGCCGCATCGGAGACATCGGTGGCGAACGTCGAACTGAGTCGGTAGCGGATATAGTCCTTGGGCAGCAGGATCTGGCTGATCTGTTGGTAGTGGTGCGGTTCATGCTCTCGCAGCCAGAGAATTTTCGGTGCCTGGAAGCCGGTAAGCGCTGGGTTGCCGGTTATCGTGCGGAGCTGCTCGGAACCGATACGGCGTTCGATCTCAGCGCTTTGCGTTTCGGTGCGCTGGTCGTTCCAGAGCAAGGCTGGACGAATGACTTCGCCGCAAGCGTCCAGGAATACCGCTCCGTGCATCTGTCCCGTGAGGCCGACAGCCGCGGGAGCGGTCGGTGCCTGATGGCAGAGTTCCTGCAGTATTTCGCGCGAGGCTTCCCACCACAGCGATGGATCTTGCTCCGTCCAGCCTGGTTTCGGGGTGTCCAGCGGGTAGTCTCTGCTGGCAGCGGCCAGGACGTTGCCTTCGGTGTCGACGAGTAAGCCCTTCGTGCTGCTCGTGCCGACATCGAGGCCGATGAAATAGTGCCGGGATGCATTGCTGTTCATGTGCAGTACTCCTTCGCGATACAGGATGCGGGTCGGCCAGGAAATGTCACAGGCCCATTGTTTCGGGACCGCCTTTAACGGAGTGCTCAGCCGCGTTCGGTGCGCCAGCGGCCCACGGTAGCCGCTGAGGCCACGAGATCGGTTCGATGTTTGCCGCTATTCCGCGTTTTGCGCCTTATTGCCGAACCCCAACTTCGTCTAGATGGTTAAGCAGATCGGCCGGATCCTCGTATACTCGGTAAGCACCGGCTTCCTTGAGTTCATCCGGACTGTAACCTCCTGAAAGCAGGCCGATGCCCAGTGCGCGGGCACGCTGGGCCGCGAGTATGTCCCAGACGCTGTCGCCGACGACCATCGTCGACTCGATTGCCACTCCTAGGCGCTGAGCCGCGGTGATGAACAGGTCCGGATCCGGTTTGGCGTTTTTGACTTGGTCCCGAGTGACGATGGGCACATCTGCCAAGTCGATGCCGATCAGGTTTAGCGCGGAACGTGCCGTTTCCATGCGTCCGCTGGTCGCGATCGCCCACGGAACCCCTTTGTCCCTCAGTGCGCTGACTAGGGCACGGGCTCCGGGGAGCGGTCTTACTTCGCCGGCGTGCCGTCGGTAGACTTCCGTGTGCCTTTGCTGCAGCCGTTCCATCCGCTCTGAAGTGAACTCGAGCCCGGTCTCCCGCAGCAACATCTGAGTGAACAGGCCACCGCTCATGCCGATCTTGCGATGAATGCGCCATATCGACAACTCTATCTGCTCGGCGCTGAGAGCCTCGTGCCACGCGAGGACATGCTGGTAGACGCTGTCGACCAGGGTTCCATCGAGATCGAACAGAAAAGCGACTTTCGAATCGGGCATGGCGGGCGCTTCCTCTTGTTTGTCTGGAGTGCGGCGCCGCGCTTGCGGGCCTATGGACGCGATATATATTTTGCCGGCGCCGATGCCTGCCCGGTCAATACCGTCGACATGGCCTGCTGCGTGGCGAGGAGACAGGTATCGGCCATGTCGGGGCATTGCGAGAGGCTCCCGCCGGTATACGAAACAAGGCGTGCACGCAATCCGGAGTGGGGCGCTTCTACATATCGAAACTGCTCGGCACGATGACTACGTCGCGAATCGTGACGTTGCGGGGACGAGTCAGCATGAACATGACGGTATCGGAGATTTCGGTCGGTTCAATGAGACTTCCCGCCTCCTTTAGTTTCCTGAGATTTTCCTCAGGCCAATCGGACAGCAGCGCGCTGTTTACGGGGCCCGGAGAGACTTCTCCGATACGAATGCCGTGTTTGAATACCTGTCTGCGCGTGGTTTGCACGAAACACCTTATCGCCCATTTCGACGAGGCATAGACCGGTTCCCAGGCTACGGGGTAATGTCCGGCGACGGAGCCTGTAACGATGATGTCGCCGGTGCCGCGTTCAATCATGTGGGGCAGTACGTCGTGAACGTTTTTCATGACTACGTTGACGTTCAGATTGAGCATCTTGTCGATGCTGTCGGAGTCGGCCTCGATCAAGTCACCGCCGATATAGGTTCCGGCGTTCGCATGGAAGATATCCACATGGCCGGTCCGTTCTAGGATGTTGGGAATCAACGCGGAGCAGCTATTCGTATCCAGCAAGTCTGCGGCCAGAGGGACGGCGTTCCCCCCGAGTTCACTGGACAATGCTTCGAGGCCTGCCTCGTCACGGTCCACGAGCACGACTCGCGCGCCCGCTGCCGACATGGCGTGCGCACTCGCGCGACCAATACCCGAGGCCGCGCCGGTAATGACCGCGATTTTTCCTGCTAGTGCCTGTGTCATATCAACTCTCCTGATTTTCAACGAAAAAACACTCGGCCGCTTTTGCGCCGAGTCCGGTGGCTCATTTGAAAACTTCGGTGCGAGCCCAAAAAGCATGTTGGTGGCCGTTCATTCAGGCGATCGATATCGGCTGTTGTCGACTAAGCCGTGGCTGGTCGCAGGGCTACCGAAATATCGTTTCTGAGCAGTCGCAAAATCAGTTCCAATTGGCGTTGAGCAATGTGGGGGCTGCGCCTATTTGACGGCTCCGAGGGTGAGTCCTCGCGCGATATGCTTATGGGCGACGATGCCGCCGAGAATGACCGGTGCGCAGATCATCGATGCACTGGCCATCACCTTGGTCCACGGCACGATGTATCCACCGAGATATGACAAGGCGATGGTGGAAGCCGTCCGTGCGCTTTGGCCCGGCATGAGGATGAAGGCGTACAAAAGGTTGTTCCATGCGAATATGCCGGCCAGGATTGCCGAAACGGCTATGCCGGGTTTGACCAGCGGTAAGCAGATGCGCAGGAAGATGCCGAAGCGGCTGAGGCCGTCCAATTGAGCGGCTTCTTCCAGGGCGATCGGGACCGAGCGGAATTGATCGACCAGAAGCCACACCATCAAGGGCACTACAAAGATCTGATAGATCAGAATCAGAATGACCGGATTGTTGATCAAATGCAGTTTGGAGGCCGTCAGATAGAAGGGGATGAGGACTACGACGGGTACTAGCATCCAGTTCGTGACATACCAGAACCAAATTTCCTTGCGCCCCTTGAACTGGTAGCGCGCGATTCCGTACGCGGCCGGTGCCGATACCAAGAGTCCGAGAACGACGGCGCCTCCGGTAACGATGAATGAGTTCAACAGCGCCCTAAGCATGCCGGATTGCTCGATGGCATCGATGTAGCCCTTTAAGGTCGGCTGCCACAGCCATACCGGTGGGATGCTGAATATCTGGTCATCGGTTTTTAGGGAAGCGGTGACCATCCAGTACAGCGGGAAGAGAATAATCAGCAGCATGAGCAAGAGTGCCAGGGCATGCAGTGTTCTTTTGATGTAATCCGAGGCCATTTTTGTCTCCAGTCGCGAAACCGTTGTCATCAGCGTGAGAGAATGCGGTTGATCCTGTTCTTGATTTTCAGACTTCGCGATAGAACAACTTGATATAAATGCGCGCGAGGACGATGGATAGAACCAGCATCAAAAGGGATTCCGCCGATGCGACGCCGATATCGAACCCTCGAAATGCGATGCGCTGGATGTGAATCATGGCAACTTCCGTGGCCGAACCAGGTCCGCCTTTTTCGATCGAGTAGATCATTCCGAATTCTTTGAGAATGAAGGCGGTCTGGAAAACGAGGGCCGCGGTAATGCCTGGCCACATAAAAGGCAGCATGACGCTCTTGAAACGAGGCCACCAACGTTCCGTCTCCAGCATTACGGCTTCTTCGATATCCGTGGGCACGGTGGCAAGACTCGCCGACAGCACGAGTGCGACGAACG
Organism: Acidihalobacter sp.; assembly: GCF_037381185.1. Lineage (NCBI taxonomy): Bacteria > Pseudomonadati > Pseudomonadota > Gammaproteobacteria > Chromatiales > Ectothiorhodospiraceae > Acidihalobacter > Acidihalobacter sp. Next base: position 59,902 of record NZ_JARRQY010000028.1, on the reverse strand, counting down.
GTGTCCACTCCCAGATTTGGACGATGCAGACCGTGACGAAGGCGCTGGTGTACCCGCCGAGCCAATCGTAGGGGCCCAAGCCTATCTGGCCCAGCAAGTAGTTGATGATTCCCAATTGCTGGTTGAACATCACTTGAGTGAGCAGCCCGATCACCGCTGGAGTGATCGCGATGGGTATCACCAGGCAGATTTGCAGCAACCGTTTCAACCGCTGGTTGTACTGCGCGTCCAGAGCGAGCGCGATACCCAGACCTAGGATCATCTCGATCGGCAATGTACATGTCAGCAGGAAGAGGGTTCGCAGCGTGGATTCCCTGAACGAGGTCGAAGTGAACGCGACGATGTAGTTGTGGATGCCATTGAACGTCGGTATGCCCATGCCCATCACCCAATGGTGGAGGGACATGTAGGCGGTATAGACGATGGGGTAGAGGCCGATGAGCAGCAATAAGACCAGTGACGGTCCAATGAAGAACCAAGGTTCTAGAACTTCCCTGATCGGACGTTTTTCCTGGGTGTCCTGAATCTCAACTTTCATTCATGAAGTCTCCACCAATGCCGTCGATTACCCGGCGTATCCTCACGCATTTCCAGGTCTTGCCCCGAAGGGCTGACTCAATGTGTTTGAGCGGCTCGCGATGATAAGAGCCCCCGATGCCGAGATGGCATCGGGGACAGGCGCCGTCTTTGGAGGAAGCGTTATTTGTAACGTGCCATGTACTTTTCGGGCGCGTTCGTGCGCGACCAGCAGTTCGCGGTCTGCATGTAGCTCGAGAGCTTCTCGGCCATCTTGTCCAGACCCGCCTTGATCGGTACGCGGCCAAGTTCGATGCGTGTTCCCCAGTTGGACACGATGTTCGAGAAACGCGGATAGCAGCCCAGTTGTGGACGCCAGTCCGGCACGCTCGCATGCTCCCAGGTGTAGACCATCGGCTTGAGATAGGGGTACTTGGCTTGAATCTGCGCATCGGTATCGGCCGCCTTGCGGGCGACGACCGCTCCGGCATTGATCAGCGGCTTGGCCATCTGTTGCGAAGTGAGCCACTGCACGAACAGCCATGCGGCATTTTGCCGCTTCTTCGGTACCTCGGAGCTGACCATGTAGGCGAAGCCGCCAAAAGCTGCGTACGCACCGTGAGGGCCTTTGGGTTCCGGGGCGATTCCGAGTTCGTCGCCGATCGCCGATTGCTTTAGCGTTGAGTAAAACGCCGACCACTCGGTAATCATCGCAACCCGCTTCTGGATCAGCATCTGGACCACTTGACCATGGTTGTCGGAGACAATGCCGGATGGCATGTATTTCAGCAGGCTGTGGCGGAATTCGATTCCCTTGACGGACTGCGGGTCATTGACCAGAACCTTGTGCGTCGCGGTGTCGATGAAACGACCGCCCCAGGGCCAGAGAAAACGGGCGAAGCCGTCCGCCGTCTGGGTCTCTCCCAGAGCTGACTGCAAGGCATACCCATACACGCCTTTGTCCTTGTCGGTGAGTTTGGCGGCATCCGAGCGCAGTTCCTCCCAGGTCTTCGGCGGGTGTTGGATACCCGCTTTCCTGAACATGGATTTGTTGTAGTACAGGAGCCCGGCGTAGGAATCGAAGGGCAGGCCATAGAGCTTGTCGTGCACGGTAAAGCTCGCCAGCCAGATTGGGAAAAAGCCTTTGAGATTGATGTTGGGATCGCGCAATTTCGGGTCGTCTAGGAAGTGCTTGATCGGTACGACCCAACCCCCGTCGACGAAGGTGACTGGCCATACGACATCGCTGAGCACGACGTCATACTGCTGGGAATTGGAGACGAAGTTGAGCATTTCCGCTTTGAGAGTGCTCTCGTACGGGTAAATGGCCCATTTGACGTGAATGCCTGTTTCCTTCTCGAAAATAGGCGTCAGCTTTTGTGCGGCACGATAGCTCGGGCGCTCTAAGCCGACAACGGTGATGGTCTCTCCCTTGTAGGGCTCAGCCGCCTGTTTCAGGTTCCACGCGTATGCGTTGTGCGCCCCCGCGATCAGCAGAGCAGCGCCCAGGACTTGCCATCGTTTCTTCATTACGGTTCTCCTCAAACTGTCACTTGTCGTGTTTTTTAAGTGTCTTGCGTTAGATCGCCCATGCTTCGAAGCATGGGTGTGTGCGCTGACTCCAGTGACTAGGAACGAGCGCAATATGTTGGTGGCTTGAGTAATCCCCCTTGTGTTGTCGTCGGTAAAGACCAAGCGCGGTTTTTTCGTTAAGTCTCATCGTGAATGTTCGAGTGCTCGGGAGCGCTAAATCGTGAACATTAGTTCAAGCTATGCTACATATGTTCTTAGACATTTAGTTCAAGCCTTCATGGATGTCAACGCCGCTCGCCACTGTGGTGGTCGGCTTTTTTCTGAAAAATACGAATAAATTCAATAGGTAATATGAGGAGAGAGGTCGATGGCGCAAGTCCGGCTCAATCACATTGCGAAACAGTTCGATGGGCAGAGTGTGCTCGCGGACATCAATATCGACATTCGAGATGGCGAGTTCATGGTTTTTGTGGGCCCGTCAGGCTGTGGCAAGAGCACCTTGTTGCGCACCATCGCCGGGCTGGAGCGTGCGACTTCCGGTCAGGTTTTAATCGGTTCGGACGAGGTGACCCACGCCCCTCCCGCCAGGCGCGGCGTCGCAATGGTGTTTCAGTCATATGCCCTGTACCCGCATATGACCGTGTTCGACAACATTGCTTTCGGTCTCAAACTGGCGAAGAAACCTCGCGAAGAGGTTGAACGTGCGGTGCATGCGGCGGCCGAGCTGCTTCAGATCGAACACCTTCTTGGCCGCAAGCCTGCAGCACTGTCGGGAGGACAGCGTCAGCGTGTGGCCATTGGCCGTTCGATTGTCCGTGAACCCAGGGTATTCTTGTTCGACGAACCGCTGTCGAATCTCGATGCGGCGTTGAGGGTCCAGATGCGGGTTGAGCTAATCAAGCTGCATCGCCGCCTGGGTACCACGGTGGTCTACGTCACGCATGACCAGGTCGAGGCGATGACCATGGCGGATAGAATCGCCGTGCTCAATCAGGGCCGACTGGAGCAGCTTGGAACTCCGCTTGAGTTGTATCGCCGACCGAACAATATGTTCGTCGCCGGCTTTATCGGCTCGCCCAAGATGAACTTCCTGGACGTCTCGGTGGCCGCCGTCGATGAAAGTGGTGTTACGGTGAGATTGCCGGGCGAGGTTTCGCTCAAGATGCCGGTTGCCGGTGAAAACCTCGCTCCTGGCGACGAACTCAAATTTGGCGTGCGTCCCGAGCATGTCGGCCTGAAAGCCGCCGTGGAAGGGCAGGTGGATGCAACAGTGTCGGGAGAGGTCGTCGTGGTTGAGCACCTGGGCGGGGAAATTCTCGTGCATCTTCAGATCGCGGGCGAGTCAACCGTTGAATTGAAGAGTCCTGGGACGCATGACGAAATCTCCTGTGGGGATCGTTTGGACATCGTTCTCAACGCCGACCTCTGCCATTTGTTCAACCTTGAAGGGCAAGCGCTGACACGCACGTGCGGATAAGTCATGGGGTGGTTGCGTCGCACTGCCGGGCTGTATCTTTGAGACTTTAAGGCCTTCGATCCAGGAGGATTCGGTCAATCAAAGGTGGTGGAACGATACGAAAATGCGGTGCATAGGTAGTGGTCGCGTGACGATGGTCGTTCGGTAATAGCGCCGGTTTTCGACTCCGCTGGTTTCGAACCTCTTGAGATGAGGATAGTGATCCCGATGGGTGTCGCCTGCGCGCGCCAACACGTCGGATTCGGTGTCCTAGCTACAGTTAGGTAATGCGCTGACTGCTATGAATGATGGATTTTCAAAGGAAACATGATGGACGAGTCCGATCTGAGTTTTGATTTGACCGATGAAGAGGAACAGCTTCAAGCGCGTGTGGCCTGGTACTACTACTTCGGCGATTTGACACAGCAGCAGATTGCGACGCGTATGCGCACCAGTCGTGTGCGTATCAATCGCCTGCTGTCTGCCAGCAGGCACTCTGGAATCGTTCAAATTCGAATCAACAGCAAATTATCGGAATGTGTTTCTCTGGAGCAGGAAATCGAGCGGCGCTATGGGCTTGCGAAGGCGATCGTGGTGCCGGTACTTGCAGACGATATCGATGTCAGCAATGCGGTTGGTGCGGGCGCAGGCGCGTTTTTGAATACGCAGTTTGCGGACGGTCAGACCGTGGCCATCGGGTGGGGGCGAACGATGGCGCATACCCTGCGGGCCATTAATGGGGCCAACTATAGAAAGATGAATCTTGTTTCCATGCAGGGCGGATTGTCGTATTGCCCCTCGATCAACACATTTCAGATCGTGTCCGAGTTCGCCAACCGACTCGGTGCCAGCTGCCACTATTTTGCGGCACCGATATACGCGTCAAGTGGGGCGATCAGGGATGCATTTCTCGAGCAGGAAACCATCCACGAGACGTGCCTTCGGGCCCGTAAAGCCGATCTTGCCTTGGCCGCTCTCGGGGATATGACTCAGTCGCTGGTCGTTTCCTACGGGATCGGTCGCAAGCAGGACATAGAGGGCTTGCGTCGGGCGGGTGCAGTCGGCGACGTGTTGGGGCAGTTTGTCGATGCTTATGGCCAGCTCGTGGATCACGAGTTGAATCGTCGGGTCGTTGCGGTTGGTCTGGATGACCTGCGCGCGATACCGAACGTGGTGGTTGCGGCGGGCGGCAAACACAAGTTCAAAATCATCCGGGCGGTGCTGCGTGGTCGTTACGCCAATATGCTGGTGACCGATGAGATGAACGCTCGGCGCTTGGCATATGACGAGGAGGACTGAGTATGAGTTGCGAAGAGCGGGCTGATCAAGCGGTGCGCAACCGTCTGGGCATTCATGCTCTGGTGTGGACGGGAGGCTGGAATGCACAGCAGTGTCGGAAAGCGGTGATGCGTACCGCCGAGTGCGGATACGATTTGATTGAAATACCGTTATTGAACCCCGCCTCGGTGGATGTGGCGATGACCCGACGTGTTCTCGATGAGGCTGGGTTGAGCGCAACGTGTTCGTTGGGCCTCGGCGCGGATACGGATATTTCCAGTGAGAACCCGGAGGTCGCGGCTCGTGGCGAGCGTTTGCTGAACGAGGCCTTGTCGGTGGCGCGAGATGTCGGTGCAGGCTATCTCGGCGGGGTGATTTTCGGCGCGTTGCACAAGTACTCCCAGCCTATTTCGGTCAGAGGGCGGAATAACGCACTTGAGGTCCTTCGGCGACTCGCGGATAGAGCCAGGGCATCGGATATGGTCCTGGGTCTCGAGGTCGTGAATCGCTATGAGTCGAATATGTTGAACACCGCGGAACAGGCGCTCGAGTTTCTAGATGATCTTGGGGAGACTGGCGTGGGGGTGCACCTCGATACCTATCATATGAATATCGAGGAGGCAGATTTCATCGAGCCGGTACGTCTGTGTGGCGAGCGCTTGTGCTACGTACACGTTGGTGAAAGTCATCGCGGATACCTCGGCGCGGGAACAGTGGACTTCGAAGGATTTTTCGGGGCACTTCGCGAGATTGGCTACTCGGGCACGATTACGTTCGAGAGTTTTTCCTCGGCAGTTGTCGATCCGGTACTGTCCAATACGCTGGCAATCTGGCGGGATCCCTGGCGAGACAGCGTAGATTTGGCGCAGCAGGCTCGTGCCTTTGTCCTTGATCGCCTGCGCATTCCGGCTTCCGTATAGGCGGCGGCTGTCTTACAGTATCTTTCTCGTGTCAGGGACCCATGTGCAGGGACCCATGTGCCGGGTATGAACTTGCAGCTCATTTAGGACTGTGGGCAATTCCTGATTCGGCGGCTTTCCTGCCAAGCCGCATGCCGCTGACATATGTGCGGTTATTGAGCGGAGTTCTGTCTTAGTCGCCGGAATTCGGTGTTGTGGCAACTGGGGCAGGGGGGAATACGCCCCGCGTTGGTGAAGCGCAGTTGCTCGGTGCACTTTGTGCACTCGAGCACACCGGGGGCGGTCATCTCGCCGGTATGCCAGGTCGCGGGTTGACCGGCATTGCGCGCGAACTCGGCCAGCTGCACGCTGGTCTGATCGGCGACCGAGAACAACAGGTCGCGGATCGACGCCTCGATCAGCTCCGAGTCCATGTGGAACCAGGCGCGCAGGTCGCCGTCGGGGTCGCGCAGATAGTCGCCCAGGTCCTGTAGGTCGCGCTTGACGTATTGCGCCAGCAGGTCGGCTTCGTTGCGGGTCAGCTCTCCCAGCTCATGTGCGGTTTCTCGCGCCTCGTCGACGGCGTTGTCGAGCCGTTCGCCGCTTTTCTGCATGATTTCGCGCGCACGCTCGATCATGCGGTTGTAGGCCTGATGCAGATGGGGCGGGGTTTCGTCCTTGCTCATGGTCGGTCCTCAGGATATTCAATGGGCTCATTCTAGCAGTGTGATGCATCGGCGCGGCGCACGAAATGCGCCGCGCGTTATATCGTGCGCGGGCGTTGAAGGAGTAGACTTCGTGCCGTGTCCCAAGTGGTTGAATCAGGGAGGTTTGCGATGCTTAGAGTTCGAGCAGGTGTGGTTGCCGTCACTTTGGTCGGCGTGCTGGCACTGTTGGGTGGCTGTGCGACGGAGAACTACGACGCGCAGACTTATCGCACAGGGTTGAGCGCCCAGCGGGTCGAACTCGGCACCATCATCGCTATCCGCAATGTGGCACTGCAGCCGGACAATGCCGGTGGGGCAGCCGGTACGATCGCAGGCGGTATCCTGGGCTCGCAACTCGGCGGGGATTCGGATTCCTTCGTGTTGCATGGACTCGGCGCTCTTGGCGGAGCGGTGATCGGCGGCATGCTTGGACAGTCGGCCGGCAATAAGATGACGGGCAGCGTCGGGGAGTTGATCACCGTGCGCCTGGACAGCGGCCGCATGGTGGCGGTCACGCAGAAGGCGGGGCAGGGCCTAAGGGTCGGACAGAAGGTGCAGGTGCTCTACGGCCGCAACGGAGAGACCCGGGTGTTCCCGTTCTAGGCGCGATTGCGGGCGTGCGCGCGCCGCTGGTAAGCTAACCCGCTTGCGAATGTCTTGCCGGGCGGCCGTCGCTGAAAGAGCGCGCCGCCGCCGTGGGGCGTTCGCGCCCGATTGATTTCCCCTAGTCACCCCCCAAGTGAAGAGTGAACATGCAGGAGCAGTACGATCCGGCCAGCGTAGAGGCGGCCGCCCAAACCTATTGGGATGAGCACGATACCTTCAAGGTGCGCGAGGACGATGCGCGCGAGAAGTTCTACTGCCTGTCGATGTTCCCCTATCCTTCGGGGCGCCTGCACATGGGGCATGTGCGCAACTACACCATCAGCGACGTCATCGTCCGCTATCAGCGCATGACCGGCAAGAATGTCCTGCAGCCGATGGGCTGGGACGCCTTCGGGCTGCCGGCGGAAAACGCCGCCATGAACAACAGCGTGCCGCCCGCTACCTGGACCTACGACAACATCGATTACATGCGTGGCCAGCTCAAGTCCCTGGGCTTTGCCATCGACTGGTCACGCGAGCTTGCCACCTGCAAACCCGACTACTACCGTTGGAACCAGTGGCTGTTCCTGCGTCTGCTGGAGAAGGGCATCGTCTACCAGCGCACGGGGACGGTGAACTGGGATCCGGTGGACCAGACCGTGCTGGCCAACGAACAGGTCATCGACGGCCGCGGCTGGCGCACCGGCGCGCCGGTGGAGAAGCGCGAGATTCCCATGTACTACATGGCGATCACGCAATACGCCGAGGAGCTGCTTGCCGATCTCGACGATCTGCCCGGCTGGCCGGAGCAGGTGCGCACCATGCAGAAGAACTGGATCGGCAAGAGCCATGGTGTGCGCGTCGGCTTCCCTCACGCCATCGACGGGGGCGGTACTCTGTGGGTGTTCACCACCCGCGCCGACACGCTGATGGGTGCTACCTACGTGGCCGTGGCCGCCGAGCACCCGCTGGCCGTGAGCGCCGCGAAGGACAATCCCGAGCTTGCCGCCTTCATCGAGGAGTGCCAGCACGGCGGCACCTCCGAGGCCGAACTGGCCACGCAGGAAAAGAAGGGCATGGCCACCGGTCTGACCGTGACCCATCCGCTGAGCGGCGAGGAGTTGCCGTTGTGGGTCGCCAACTACGTGTTGATGGGCTATGGCGAGGGGGCGGTGATGGCGGTGCCGGCTCACGACGAACGCGACTTCGCCTTCGCCCACAAGTACGGCCTGCCGATCAAGCCGGTCGTTCTGACCTCGGCCGGCAACGCGACGCCGGAACCGTGGCAGGAGGCTTACGCGGAGCACGGCATGTGCATCAACTCCGGCAAGTACGACGGCCTTGAATTCGAGGCGGCGGTGGACGCTGTTGCGACCGACCTCGCCACCAAGCAGCTCGGCGAGAAGAAGATTACCTGGCGCTTGCGCGACTGGGGTATCTCGCGCCAGCGCTACTGGGGCACTCCGATCCCGATGGTCCGCTGCGAGGCCTGCGGCGACGTGCCGGTGCCCGACGAGCAGTTGCCGGTGGTGTTGCCGGAAGAGTGCGTGCCGGACGGTTCCGGCAATCCGCTCAACAAGTACGATGCGTTTCTCAACTGCAGTTGTCCCAAGTGCGGCGGCGTGGCGAGGCGCGAGACCGACACCATGGACACCTTCGTCGACTCGTCCTGGTACTTCTTCCGCTACACCTGTCCGGATGCCGGCGCCATGATCGACGCACGCGCCGACTACTGGATGCCCGTGGATCAGTACGTCGGCGGCATAGAGCACGCCATTCTGCACCTGCTCTACTCGCGCTTCTGGACCAAGGTGATGAGGGATCTCGGCCTGACCAAGGCCGACGAGCCGTTCCATAACCTGCTGACCCAGGGCATGGTGGTGGCGCCGACGTTCTTCCGCATGGGCGAGGATGGCCGCAAGCAGTGGATCAATCCCGCCGATGTCCAGGTGGCGACCGACGACAAGGGGCGGCCGGTTTCCTCGACCCTGAAGGCGGACGGTCAGCCGGTTACGATAGGCGGCATCGAGAAGATGTCCAAGTCCAAGAACAATGGTGTCGATCCGCAGTCGCTGATCGAGCACTACGGGGCCGATACCGCGCGCGTGTTCGCGATGTTTGCGGCGCCGCCGGAGCAGTCGCTGGAGTGGAACGACGCCGGCGTCGAGGGTGCCCACCGTTTCCTCAAGCGCCTGTGGGCGTTTGCTGCCGAGAGCGACACCTCGGCCGATTCAGTATTGCCGGCTGATGCGTCCACGGAGGTCCGCGCGGCTCGCCGCGAGATTCACGAGACTCTGCGCCAAGCTCTGGTGGACTTCGGCAAGTACCAGTTCAATACGGTGGTCTCGGCCTGCATGAAGCTGCTCAACACGTTGAGCCGGCTGGGAGAGGGGGCGGGTGCGGCGCAGCTGCGCCGCGAGGGTCTGTCCATCCTGCTGCGCCTGCTGTCGCCGGTTGCGCCGCACGTCACTCATCATCTGTGGTGCGAGTTGGGTTATGGCGACGACATCGTCGACGCGGCCTGGCCCGAGGACGCTGCTGGGCAATCTAGCGCTGCTGCTCTACGTCGGCCTGATCGGCGGGCTCGCCTCCCGTGCCGGCGAGAGCTTCGCGCTGCAGGCGCGTCATGTATTCGGCAGTCAGGGCTATCGAGGGGGGGCTGCGGGCGGTTTTCCTCGCCGGCCTCATGCGGTCGCTTGCTGCCTGCGGTTTTCATCTGCGCGGTCAGGTGCAGCTGCCGCCGCAGATGGCGCGGACCTACATCAGCGGCGCGGCGTCCGACGATACGCTGGTGCGCGCGTTGCGCAGCACGCTGCAAGCCAACGGCGTGCAGGTCGTCTCCGACGCGCGCAATGCCACTGCGATATTGCAGATCGAATCTCTGAAGACCTCGCGCAGCGTGCTCAGCGTGAATGCCGACGGCACGGTGGCCGCCTATCAGCTCCTCATGCAGCTGGCGTATTCGGTGCGCGCGACGCAGGGCGACTGGCATATTCCAACGCAGGAATTGCAGACGCGGCGCCACTACAGCTACAGCGATTCGCAGGTGCTTGCCAAGAGCAGCGAGGTGAACCAGCTGCGCGACAGCATGAGCCGCGACCTTGCCAGTCTCGCTCTGTTGCGCTTGCAGGCACGGGCGCACAGCCAGCCCTGAGGCGTTTCAGCCATGCCGCTCAAGCCTCAGCAACTCGAATCCCAGCTGCGTTCCGGCCTGAAGCCGGCGTATCTGGTCAGTGGCGACGAACCGCTGCAATTGGGCGAGGCGGCGGATGCGGTGCGTCGCGCGGCACGCGAGCGGGGCTATAGCGAGCGCGTGGTGCTGACGCACGAGCCCGGTTTCGACTGGGCGCGTCTCGGTGAAGAGGCCGATTCGATGTCGCTGTTCGCCGAACGGCGCCTGATCGAGCTGCGCCTCGGCAACGGCAAGCCGGGTCAGCCCGGCGCCGCCGCACTGTTGCGCTATCTGGAGCGTCCGCCCGAGGATGCCGTGCTGCTGATCCAGTCCGCCCGTCTGGAGCGCGCAACGACCTCGAGCCGCTGGGTCAAGGCGGTCGAGCGTGTCGGCAGCTGGGTTGCGGTCTGGCCGCTGGGACCGGGTGAAACGCGGCAATGGCTCACGGTGCGTCTGCGTGCGCGAGGCTTGGAGCCGGACGAAGCGGCTTTGGCGCTGCTGCTGGAGCGGGTCGAGGGCAATCTGCTGGCCGCGGCGCAGGAAGTGGAGAAACTCGCCCTGTTGCAGCCGCCGGGGCCTTTGGGCGGCGAGGCGGTGCTGGAGGCGGTCTCGGGCAATGCGCGCTACGAAGTGAGCGATCTGGCCGAGGCGGCGCTGGCGGGCGATGGTGCCCGCGCGGTGCGCATACTGGACGGCTTGCGAGGGGAGGGTGTGGAGCCGACCCTGGTGGCCTGGGCATTGGTGCGCGAGGCTCGTTTGTTGGCGCAGCTGGCCCGTGGAACGGCGGGCGACGGCGTATGGCGTGGAGTACCGCCGCGCCGGCGTTCCCTGGTGGAGCGTGCCGCACGGCGCTGGCCTGCGGCGCGCGCCGCTTGGCTGATCCGCCTTGCGGCGCGGGCTGACCGCGTGGTCAAGGGGCAGGCAGCGGGTGATCCCTGGGATGAGTTGTTACAATTGAGCATGGTGTTGAGCGGGCGGGCCTTGTTTCCGCCGGGGGTGGGCTTGGCGGTGGAGAGCAAGGGACTCGTTCGCTAGAGCCTGCTCACACTGTTGAGCGGTGCGTTGCCGGAGCCGTTTTCCGTGGCTTGCAAGGTGCTGCGAGCGTTGTGCGAACGGGCTCTGGAAATGATAAGCATCACACTGAGTGGCGACGGAGCATGAAACGATGAGCGCTGACGAGCGTGTCGTAAACGAAATTGCGGTGTATATGGACGGCGTGGGGCGCCGCGCGCGTCAGGCCTCGCGCGTGTTGGCGCGGGCTGAAGCCGGAGACAAGAATGCCGCGCTGCTGGCCATCGCCGATGCTATCGAGGCTGCGGCAGAAACCCTGAAGGCGGAGAACCGCAAGGATCTCGAGGGCGGACGTACACGCGGCCTGGAGCCGGCGCTGCTCGATCGGCTGGAGCTGACCGATGCGCGCATCGCGGCGATGGCCGAAGGCGTACGCCAGATCGTGGCGCTGGCGGATCCGGTGGGTGAAATCAGCGACCTGAACTACCGCCCGAGCGGCATCCAGGTCGGGCGCATGCGCGTGCCCCTGGGCGTGATCGGCATCATCTACGAGTCGCGCCCGAACGTCACGGTCGATGCGGCGGCACTGTGCCTGAAGTCGGGCAATGCCGCGATCCTGCGCGGTGGTTCCGAGGCGCTGCATTCCAACCAGGCGGTCGCCGTCTGTATCCGTCAGGGGCTGGCCGCCGCCGGTTTGCCGGATGCCGCGGTGCAGGTGGTCGAGACCGACGACCGAGCGGCGGTGGGCGAGTTGCTGCGCATGAAGGACTACGTCGACGTCATCGTGCCGCGCGGCGGCAAGGGCTTGATCGAGCGCGTCAGCGGCGAGTCGCTGATCCCCGTGATCAAGCACCTGGACGGTGTCTGCCACGTCTATCTCGATGCCGAGGCCGATACCGCCAAGGCGCTGCGCGTGGCGTTCAATTCCAAGACTCAGCGCTACGGCACCTGCAATACCATGGAAACTCTGCTGGTCGACGTTGCGCGGGCGGCCGAACTGCTGCCGGAACTGGCCGGGCTGTATGCCGAGAAGGGCGTCGAGCTGCGCGGCTGCGCGCGTACCCGGGAGATTCTGCCCGACGTCGTGCCCGCGACCGAGCAGGACTGGCTGGCCGAATATCTGGCACCGATCCTGGCGATCCGCGTGGTCGACGGCCTGGACGAGGCGATTGAGCACATCAACACCTACGGCTCGCAGCATACCGACGCCATCGTCACCGAGAACTACACCCGGGCGCGGCGGTTCCTGCGCGAGGTCGATTCCAGTTCGGTGATGGTGAACGCCTCGACACGCTTTGCCGACGGCTTCGAATACGGCCTCGGCGCCGAGATCGGCATCTCTACCGACAAGCTGCACGCCCGTGGCCCGGTGGGTCTCGAGGGCCTGACCAGCCTCAAGTACGTCGTGCTCGGCGACGGTCAGATCCGCGAATAGTGAGTTCGTCCCACAATCACGCCGGGTGGGCCGGACGCAGAGCCATGATCGGCCTGCTCGGCGGTACCTTCGATCCCATCCACTTCGGACACCTGCGCCCGGCGCTGGAAATCCGCGACGCTCTGGGCCTGGACTCGGTGCGTTTTCTGCCCTGCCGTATTCCACCGCATCGCGGCACGCCGCGCGAGACGGCCGAGACGCGCGCGGCGATGGTGGCGCGCGCGCTGGAAGGCGAGCCCGGGTTCGTGCTCGACCGCCGAGAGCTGGAGCGCGAGGGGCCATCCTATACCGCAGACACCTTGCGTTCGCTGCGCGCCGAACTCGGTGATGAGGTGGCGCTGTGTCTGATTCTGGGGCGTGATGCCTTCAACGGTCTGCCCAAGTGGCACGACGCCGAAGCCTTGCTGAAGCTTGCGCACATCGTGGTGGCGCAGCGCCCCGGCGAGGAGGGTGAGCCCGAGGAGGCGCTGGCGCGGATGATCGCCGGGCGTGTCAGCGAGAGCCTGGCGGAGCTGGAGAGGGAACCGGCGGGCAAGGTGGTGTTCGTCGAGGTGACACAGCTGGCGATTGCGGCGACGGCCATCCGCGAAGGTTTGGCGCGCGGGCAGAGTCCGCGTTTTCTGGTACCCGACGGTGTGTGGAACATGATCCGTGAGTCGGGTTTGTACGGGTGGGAGGAAACTGCCTCCGAGGCAGTGGATATAGGAGAGGCATGAACAACGAAGTAGTGGAGCAGGACGTCGAGCGCCTGCACGCCGTCGTGCTGGAGGCGCTGGACGACCTCAAGGCACAGGACGTGCGTAGCATCGACCTGCGAGGCAAGTCCCCGCTGATGGACCTCATGGTCATCGCCACGGGGACGTCGGACCGCCACGTGAAATCGCTGGCCGGCAATGTTGCACGCAGGGCCAAGGATGCGGGGTTCGAGGTTCGCGGCAGCGAGGGCGAACGAGAGGGGGAGTGGGTGCTCGTCGACCTGGACGACATCGTGGTGCACGTCATGCTGCCGCGCGTCCGCGACTTCTACAATCTGGAGAAGTTGTGGTCCATCGAGGTGGGTGGAGAAAGCGCGGGCTGATGATCGGCTTGGTCGGTTGCCGGATTCATGCGTGACCGATTGAGGTGGGTGCGGGCTGAGTCTGCGGCCTGGGGCGGCACGATCGCTCCGCGAAGCTGTTTTTCTAGGTTATCGCCGAGCGCCATTCCTAGCGTGGCATGGGGGCTTGATTGGCGCTGTGGCGGAGCTTCGGCGCAAATATCGTCTCAGTATGTTTGCTCGGTTTTGTTCCTCTTCTTTGAGTCGAGCGGTAAATGGTCGCTCGACTCTTCTTCTGTGGCAATGTGGAGCTTTACGTCATGGGCGTTGAGTATGGCGCGGATGCCGGCCGGAGGCGGGGCGTCGGTATATAGCGCGCTGATCTGGCCGAGGCTACCGACCCGCACGAGGGCTGGGCGGCCGAACTTCGAATGGTCCGCAACGAGGAACACGCGCCGTGAGTTGCTTATGATGGCCTGGGCGCAGGCCACTTCATCCATGTCGTAGTCATATAGTGAGCCGTCGGTATCGATTCCTGATATTCCGATGATGCCGATATCCGCGCGGAACTGTTCCAGCATCTCTCGTGTTGTCGCGCCGACGATGCCTCCGTCTCGATTGCGCACATTGCCTCCAGCCATCACCACGCGGCAGTCGGAACGCTGACTCATCGTAATAGCTACATTGAGGTTGTTGGTAATGACGCTGAGATTGGCGTGTCGGGTCAGCGCGCGTGCGACCTGTTCGGTGGTAGTGCCGATGTTGATGAATAATGATGAGCGCTCGGGTACGTCCTGCGCCGCTCGGGCGGCAATACGCTGTTTGGCTTCCAGATTGGCTACCTGGCGGCGCGTGTACTCCATGTTTTCGATGCTGGACGGAAGCCCTGCACCGCCGCGGTAGCGGTTTATTCTTCCTTGGCTGTCCAGCAGGTTCAGGTCGCGGCGAATGGTCTGCGCAGTTACCTCAAAGTGGCGGGTAAGAGCATCCACGGTAAGAAAGCCGTGACTGCTGACCAGTTCCACTATTCTGTCCAGCCGCCTGCCGGTGTTCAGAGTTTCAGTCAACGGCATCCCCTTCATTCGTGTTTCTCGTATATCTCATTCCCGCAGAGTGGCCTAAATGCGTGCGGTTCTGCAACGATTTGGTCTGATTTTGTCTGGTTTTGGTCGCGCCGTATCAGTTTATATTGATTCGCTACTAAATTTTAGACTGAGTACGAAAAATAAATGTTCGCTTACGAAAATATATTTTTCGTACTACGTTCTTTTTTCACTCTACCTTGTCCTCGCCTATTGCCGTACAAGCGCTTTCAGCAAGAGGTGTTGCAGAATTCCAAGGTTTTCGTTTTGAGAGTGGAATTTTCGAAATCGAACATTCGAGGTGGCGATGAACTCTGTGATCGATCTTCTGGTCGTAGGCGGGGGTATCAATGGAGCCGGTATCGCGAGAGACGCTTCGGGACGCGGACTCTCGGTTCTGTTGGTCGAGCAGGATGACCTCGCGTCTCATACTTCGTCCGCTAGCACGAAACTGATCCACGGTGGCTTGCGGTATCTCGAGTACTACGAATTCAGGCTGGTACGCGAGGCATTGATGGAACGCGAACGCCTGCTGCAGATTGCGCCACATATCATCTGGCCTCTTGAATTCGTTCTGCCCCATGATGCCGGCATGCGCCCGGCCTGGATGATCAGGGCGGGGCTGTTTCTCTACGATCATTTGGCACGTCGCAACAGACTGCCGGCATCCAAGGCGGTGCGGCTTGCGACGCATGATGCCGGGGCTGCGTTGAACCCTGGGTTCAGCAAGGGGTTCACCTACGCAGATTGTTGGGTGGACGACAGTCGGCTAGTGGTTCTGAATGCCCGGGATGCGGCTGCGCGCGGAGCGCTCATTCGCACACGCACGAAGCTGGTGTCAGCGAGGCGACAGGGGGACGTCTGGGTTGCCGAACTCGAAGACCGCTTTACCGGCCGCCGCGAGTCCGTGGCGGCCAGGGCTATGGTCAATGCCGCAGGCCCCTGGGTCGAAACGGTCCTGAGGGATGGGCTGGGCAAGAGTTCGACGCAGTCGGTGCGGTTGATCAAGGGCAGCCATGTCGTGGTTCCCCGCCTGTATGCCGGTGAGCACGCGTACATTCTTCAGAATGCGGATAAACGCATCGTGTTCGCCATTCCGTACGAATCTGCGTTTACCTTGATCGGCACCACCGACATCGCCTTCGATGGTGAGCCCGGGCACGTCGCAGCATCGGAAGATGAGGTCGTCTATCTGTGCGAGAGCGTCAATCGCTATTTCCGCACGCAGCTGTCCGCGCAAGACGTTGTTCACTGCTATTCCGGTGTGCGTCCTCTCTACGATGACCACAGTGCGAACGCGTCTGCTGTTACTCGCGACTACGTTCTGCACACCGAGGGCGGTGATGGGGTGCCTCCGCTACTTTCGGTGTTCGGCGGCAAGATCACGACTTTCAGACGTCTTGCCGAGCATGCGCTGGAAAAGCTGATGCCGCTGTTGGGGCGGTCCGTGGGCAGTTCCTGGACGGCGACGTCTCCCCTGCCAGGTGGAGACATGGGCGGATTGACGCCGTGGGAATACGCCTCCGAACTCAAACTACGCCATCCGCATTTGCTGGGGGATCTGCTGGAGCGGTTCGCGCGGTCCTACGGTTCCGTTGCGGAGGTCGTGCTAGATGGCGCGCGCAGTGTCGCAGATCTTGGGGCGGACCTTGGTGGCGGCGTGACCGAACGCGAGGTCGAATATCTCGTGCGCCAGGAATGGGCGTGCGATGCCGCGGACGTTCTGTGGCGACGCAGCAAACGCGGTCTGCATTGCTCCGAGAACACGATCGTCAGAATCGATGAGTTTGTGTCGGGCATCGGGCAGGGGAGGAAGTCGGAAATAGCCTGAAAGTCGGCCGGTCGGCCGCACTGGAGCCTGTAAACAGGCCCTTGACCATTACAAGGATCAGAGGAGATCTGCTATGTCATGCTACGTTGGCGCCATCGACCAGGGAACGACCAGCTCACGTTTTATCGTGTTCGACAAACAGGGAGACATCGTCTCCGCCGCGCAGAAGGAACACCAGCAGATTTATCCGAAACCCGGTTGGGTTGAGCATGATCCGCTCGAAATCATGAGCAATACCAACGAGGTGATCGGCGCGGCGCTCGCGCGCGCCAACTTGAGCGCGGGGGACTTGGCAGCCGTCGGTATTACCAATCAGCGTGAAACCACACTGCTGTGGGACAAGACGACCGGACAGCCGCTATGCAATGCGCTGGTCTGGATGGATACCCGAACCGACCAGCTGGTGGCCAGCTACGCTCGGGATGGTGGGCAGGATCGTTTCCGCGACAAGACGGGATTGCCTCTCACCACCTATTTTGCCGGTCTCAAATTGCGCTGGATTTTCGACAATGTCGAGGGCGCAAGGCAGAAGGCTGAATCGGGGGAAGCGCTGTTCGGTACCGTTGATAGCTGGTTGATTTGGAATCTGACCGGCGGCACCAACGGTGGTACGCACATCATCGACGTCACCAATGCCAGTCGCACGCAGCTGATGAACATCGCCAGTTGCGAGTGGGACGACGAGATGCTGGCCGATTTCGGCATTCCCAAGGCCTGTCTTCCGCGCATCGTTTCCTCCTCGGAGATATATGGCGAGGTGGTCACCGCGCCGCTCAAAGGCACTCGGCTGGCCGGGATTCTCGGCGATCAACAGGCAGCGCTGGTGGGGCAGACATGTTTTTCTCCTGGGGAGGCCAAAAACACCTATGGCACCGGTTCCTTCCTGCTGATGAACACCGGTACCGAGCCGGTACAGTCCAAGGCCGGTCTGCTTACTACGCTGGCCTACCGTTTCGGCGATGAAGCGCCGTGCTACGCGCTGGAGGGAGCGATCGCAATCACCGGCGCGCTGGTGCAGTGGCTGCGCGACAACCTGAAGTTGTTCGACGTCGCGCCGCAGATCGAGCCTTTGGCGGCCAGCGTCGAAGATAACGGTGATGTGTACTTCGTGCCCGCGTTCTCCGGCCTCTACGCACCCTACTGGAAAGATGACGCACGCGGCGTGATCGCCGGTCTGACGCGCTATGCGACCCGTGCGCACATCGCGCGCGCGGCGCTGGAATCCACGGCCTATCAGGTGCGTGATGTGGTGGAGGCGATGCAGGCGGACAGCGGCATCGCTTTGTCTAGCCTGAAGACTGACGGCGGCATGGTGGCCAACAACCTGCTTATGCAGTTCCAGGCCGACATTCTGAATGCGCCGGTTGTACGCCCCAGGGTGACGGAAACCACCGCGCTGGGTGCCGCTTACGCGGCGGGGCTGGCGGTCGGATTTTGGGACAACACCGAGGATCTGCGCGCCAACTGGGCGATCGATCACACCTGGACACCGGGGATGGCTCAGGAGCAGCGCGAGCATTACTACAAGTCTTGGAAAAAGGCCGTCACACGCTCCTTCGAGTGGGTTGAGTGATGACTGTCCTGACTGAGGGGCCGGCCTGTTCGAATGCTTGGTTACGAATAGTGAAGTGGAGGAGACTCTCATGGCTGTGAAAATGGGCGTTAAATCGGGTTGGCGCGCTCAGAGCATTTGGAGCGAACTGCTAGCCGAGTTCTTTGGCACCTTCGTTCTGCTGGCATTTGGAGCCGGTGTAGTGGCCGTAGCTGTGGTCGGTCTTCCAGAGTCCGGGCGAACGCCGACGATATTCGCCGGCGCCGCAGGCTGGCTGCTGATCACCTGGGGTTGGGCGATGGCCGTCGCTATGGCCGTCTATGTGGCGGGTGGTGTAACCGGAGCACACATTAACCCGGCTGTGACTTTCGCTTTCGCCGTCAAGGGAGATTTCCCCTGGAGTAAGGTGTTGCCCTACTGGGGCTCGCAAATCGCCGGTGCATTTGCGGGCGCTGCGCTGGTCTACGCCGACTACTTTCCGGCGATCAATATGTGGAACCAGGCGCATAAGGTGATTTCGCGCGCGGACCCGGGTGGAATGACGACATTCAGCATTTTTGCCACCTTTCCAGCGAACTACTACGGTGCCAACATGCTGGGGCCTTTTTTCGATCAAGTGGTGGGAACGTTCTTCCTGTTGCTGTCCGTGCTGGCGATTATTGATTCCATGAACGTGGGCGTGAGAGCCAATCTCGCGCCGTTCATGATCGGTATGGC
Source organism: Acidihalobacter sp. (assembly GCF_037381185.1). Classification (NCBI taxonomy): domain Bacteria; kingdom Pseudomonadati; phylum Pseudomonadota; class Gammaproteobacteria; order Chromatiales; family Ectothiorhodospiraceae; genus Acidihalobacter; species Acidihalobacter sp. The sequence goes on along the minus strand of NZ_JARRQY010000028.1, from coordinate 41,092 downwards.
CGTGGCTGCGATCGGGATGTCTTTCGGTACCGGTTCGGGGTATGCGATCAATCCTGCACGTGATTTTGGCCCCAGATTGTTCTGCTGGCTGGCAGGGTGGGGGGCGAATGCTTTCCCCGCACCTCACGGCTATTGGTGGGTGCCCATCGCGGGGCCGCTTGTTGGCGGGTCATTGGCTGTGGTGCTCTACAAGTTCTTCATTGCGGATACGTTAGCGGCGAGGATGGCGGCTGCGCCGGAAACCAAGGACGACGATATGGTCGCCGACGCATCCGTTGCCAAGGATGCGTAGCGATATGGCCGGGCAGCGACAGGCTGCCCGGGTTTTCAGTGTCGGTCTGACCATTGGGAGGAGTGCATATGAAAAAGTTCATCAATTCTCCGGAAGACGTAGTTACCGATGCGCTGGAGGGTATGGCGATTGCGCATGCCGACCTGCTGAAGGTGTGCCGCGAGCCGGACTACATCATGCGTGCCGACGGCCCCGTACGGGGCAAGGTCGCGCTGGTATCGGGTGGCGGCAGCGGGCATGAGCCTCTGCACGGTGGGTTTGTCGGGCGCGGCATGCTCGATGCGGCTTGTCCAGGTGCGGTATTCACCAGTCCGACTCCGGATCAGATTCTGGCGGCGACCAGAGCGGTCGATGGTGGTGCAGGCGTATTGCACATCGTCAAGAATTACACCGGCGATGTCATGAATTTCGAAATGGCCGCCGAACTGATGCAGGCAGAAGGTGTGGACGTCCGTCAGGTGATCATCGACGACGATGTTGCCGTCAAGGACAGTCTGTACACCGCCGGACGGCGCGGGGTCGCGGGTACCGTGCTGGCAGAAAGGATTTGCGGCGGCGCGGCCGAAGCAGGAGCCGATCTCGAAACGCTTACGGCACTGTGTACGGAGGTCAACGCTGGGACACGCTCGATGGGGATTGCACTGACGCCATGTACGGTACCGCACGCAGGCAAGCCGAGCTTTGCGCTTGCCGAGGACGAGATGGAATTCGGCATTGGCATTCATGGCGAACCAGGGCGGGCTCGGGTCAAACTCGAACCCGCCGATCGCGTGGCAGAAATGCTGATGGAGCCGATTCTGGAGGACCTACCATTCAGCGCAGGTGACGAGATTCTGCTGTTCGTCAACGGCATGGGCGGAACGCCGCTGCTCGAACTCTATATCCTTTACCGCAAGGCGTATGAAATCGCTCAGCAGCATGGTTTGAAGGTAAGTCGCCATTTGGTGGGCTCCTATACGACCAGTCTGGAAATGGCCGGTGCTTCCATTACGCTCTTGCGACTGACCGGTGCCATGCGCCAGGCGTGGGATGCGCCAGTGCTGACGCCGGCATTACGTTGGGGGGCGTAGCCCATGATGCTGGATGTCTCCGTGCTTGCCGGTTGGATCGAGCGCTTGACGGGATCGATTGAACGCGAGCAAGAGCATCTGACCGAACTCGATGCCGCTATCGGCGATGGCGACCATGGCGCCAATATGGCGCGTGGTTTCAAAGCAGTTAGAGAGAAGATTGCGCAGGGGAAATCGGAAACACCTGCCGATCTGTTCAAGCTGGTCGCGATGACTCTGATCAGTACCGTGGGTGGAGCCTCGGGGCCGCTGTACGGGACGTTTTTTCTGGAGGCATCAAAGGCGGCTGGTGATGCGCGGGCGCTGGACCTTGCATCCCTGCACACGGTTCTCGCTGCCGGTCTGGCAGGAGTGCGCATGCGCGGTAAAGCGGTGCCCGGGGATAAGACAATGGTCGATGCCCTGACACCGGCCGTCGACGCGTTGGTCGGCGATGGTGATCTGCGTAAAGCTCTCGAGGCTGCCGCTGTGGCTGCCGCAGACGGAGCCGAGCAGACCAGGCCGTTGGTGGCGCACAAAGGCCGGGCGAGCTATCTCGGCGAGCGTGCCATTGGCCACAAGGACCCGGGTGCAGCGTCAAGCGTGTTGCTTTTTGCGAGTTTGGCCCAAGAAGTTGCGGAGTTAGAGGCATGAGTGCGGCAGAAGAGGTGGGTATCGTTTTGGTGTCGCACAGCCGAATCCTCGCCGCAGCGACCGAGCAGTTGATCAGACAGGTGACGGGACCACGGGCGCGTATCGCGTGCGCAGCCGGCGTAGGTACTGACCACGGTGAACTCGGCACCGACGCTACTGCCATCATGGAGGCGATAGAGTCGCTGGACAGTTCAGTGGGCACCCTGGTGTTGATGGACATGGGCAGTGCCGTTCTGAGTGCCGAGACTGCCTGCAGTCTACTGCCGGACGACATCTGTGCCCGTGTGGTCCTGTGTGCCGCTCCTTTCGTCGAGGGGGCGATCGCTGCCGCAGTGGCTGCTTCGGCTGGGGCTCCGTTGGAGCGTGTGAAGGCCGAAGCCGAGACTGCGCTTGAGGGTAAGCGCGAGCAGGTCGGCGGTGTCCCTGACGGACCCTCGGTGAGGACGGACTCCGAACTTGTCGCTGACGCGACGCTGGATGTGCAACTACGGGATCCCAATGGACTGCATATGCGCCCGGCAGCACGGGTGGTTGCACTGCTCAGAGGTTTCGATGCCAGGGTCTCCGTCATCGTTTCCGGGGACAGGCCCAGGCAGGCTGTGGCCGATAGCATGACTGCGCTGGTTGCGCTCGGCACGCGGGGTGGAGACACGGTCCGTTTGGCGGCATCGGGGCCGGAAGCAGGGCAGGCTGTCGCCGCGCTGTATGAGCTGCTTTCGGAACCAGTCGAGGTAGAGCCGCGCCGCCAGCAGTCGATACCGAGAGCCGGGGCTGGTTTGCCGGCGTCCCCCGGTATCGCGATCGGGCGGCCGGAACGACTGCTGCGCTCGGTTCCGAAAGTGCCGGAGCATCACATCGACGATCCTGAGAGGGAGTGGTCGCGTTTGTATCGCGCCGTCGACGAGGTCCAGGTCGAGCTTGGGCGCATGGCCCGTGAGCGGGCCGGTGGCGACATTATGCTCGCTCAGTTGGCCTTGCTAAGGGATCCGGAGCTACTCGGCCGCGCCGAACGCGCTATTCGCGAACAGCATTTGAACGGCGCTCTTGCCTGGCAGCGGGCGATCGATGAGGTCGTCGCTATCTACGCTGGTTTTGAGGAACCCTATCTGCGGGCACGAGCGAGGGATGTGAGCGATGTTGGCGACAGGGTGCTGCGCGTGATGTTGGGCGATGGGCCTGTGCAATTTGCAAGTGGATCGCCTTCAATCCTGCTGGTTGACGATCTGGCTCCATCGGAGGCGGCGGCGCTGGATCGCCGCCGGGTGCTGGGAGTGATCGACCGAGCCGGTGGCCCGACCTCGCATGCGAGCATCGTACTGCGGGCGGCAGGTATTCCCGCTGTGGTTGGTGCGAGCGATTTCGACCTGGATGTATCCATGGAAAAAGTCGCCCTAGATGGTGGAACCGGCGAAATATGGTGCGATCCAGAGGAGGCCATGCTGGCGCCGCTGCGGCGCCGGGAAGCCGCCCGCAGAGATGAGGTCTCCACGGTGGACCGTGTCAGCGTGGTCAAGTTGAAGGACGGCAAGAAGGTTGAATTGTGGGCTAATGTGGCAAGCCGCGGGGATGCGCAGGCGGCGGTCGAGGCGGGCGCCTACGGCATCGGGCTTCTGCGTACCGAGATGCTCTATCTCGATCGCGACATTCCACCGTCGGAAGACGAGCAGGTAGAGGCGCTGGCGGAGATCGTCGAACCGATGAAGGAGCAGCCGGTTATCGTACGCGCGCTGGATGCCGGGGCGGACAAAATGCTGCCGTTCATGCATCTGGCGCCGGAGCAAAATCCCTATCTGGGGGTGCGCGGTCTGCGGGCGTTGTTGAACGCGCCGGATGTATTCGAGACACAGCTCCGTGCGTTCCTGCGCCTTGGGTATCAGCTTGACCTGCGTATCATGCTGCCGATGGTTACGGAGGTTGCTGAATTGTGCGCGGCGCGCGAAGTTCTGGAGCGGGCGCATCGCAACCTGGTCGAACGCGCTGTCGATCATCTGTGGCCAGTGCCGTTGGGCATCATGATCGAGGTGCCTGCGGTGGCGCTGATGACGGAGACTTTCGCCGGCCCTGCGGACTTTTTTTCCATTGGCACGAATGACCTCACGCAATATGCGCTGGCCGCGGAGCGCAACAATGGGGAACTGGGCGGCTTCAACGATTCGGCGCATCCTGCTGTGCTGCAACTGTGCCGAATGGTCGCCGACGGTGCCAGTAAAACGAACCGTCCGGTGTCGGTCTGCGGCGAAGCGGCGGGCGATCCGGTCGTGGCCGGGCTGCTGGTCGGGCTTGGTATCAATCGGTTGTCTATGACCCCTCCGGCACTTGCAGCTGTGAGAGCAGGCCTATCCGGGTTGTCGGGTATGGCGGCCCGCTCGGCAGCCGCCAGTGCACTGGAAATGACTGGTGCGCAGCAGGCGCGTGCGGCGTTGCGGCGGTTGGCCTGAGGTCTATTGGCAAGAGGTGCCGCTGAGGCGACGATACGCTTCGGCCAACGCCTGCGTATCGCCGACGTTACCGGGGAAAATCACCACCGGCAGGTCCGGGAAGCGGGGGTGGTCGGCAGGGCAGCGCACCACGGAACAACCGGTCATGATCTGGCCGAGTACACGTGCCGCGCGCAGTTCGAGACCGCTCGACAACACGTCGTTCGATGTGATGCCGCCCTTGCTGATCAGATAGCCGATGCTTGGCGGCAGCCGGCGCACCACGTCCATGAGGAAAGCCGACACGCGCTCGCCGAAGGCCAGCCGCGTCTGCTGGTCGTCGAAGGTCAGCTCGGCGCGGCTGGTGTAGATCACCGGCGTGAGATCTTGGGCGTGAGCCTGCGCGGCGCGTGCGGTGATTTCCTGTAACAGCGCCGTGCGTTCGGGGTCGATGCGGGCGACGTCGATTTCGAGCGCTACGGTGCTGTCCTGCTGCAACAGCTGTTCGAGCTGCTCCGTGGTCTTGCGCACGTGCGATCCGACGATGACGGTTCCGGCGCGCCCCCCGCGCACGTAGTCCGACATCGTTTCCGCGGGGACGGGTTGCGGCGGCAGTTTGGCCAGCGCGGTGATGATGCTGGCCGCGCTGCGAAACAGGAAGCGCTTGCCTTGCGCGGCGACTTCGAGCAACTGCTCGGCGAAGCGGTCGAGATCGGCCTGGGTTTCGGCGTCGACTGCGTAGCAGACGTTGCCGTGTAGTTCTGAAAGGCGCGGACGCAGGTCGGTTCCGAGGTCGTCCAGCGTGATGCGTTCGACGTCCTCGGCGCGGATGCGCCCGCGGGTCTTTTCCTCGACGTAGTCCGGCAGGTAGCTGTGCTTGTAGCCGAACACCGAGTCGCGGGCGAATTCGGTTTCGTGCACCGGTACGGGCTTACCGTCCACCATCAGGTAGTGCACGCTGTCGCGGGTGATGCGTCCGGCCTCGATGAAGGCCGGGACCATGAAATGCGCGTCGAAGGGGCCCAGTTCTTCGGCGATGACGTCGGTTTCCACCGGATAGTGGCCGCGCAGGGTCGAGTCGGAGCGGCTGATCATCAGCGGGTTGATCGGACGGCCTTCGTGTTCCAGTGCGGCGAGCGCCTGCTTGAGGTTGCGGCAGACTTCGCGGGTGACGTCTGCGGCCTGTGCGCTGCCCATGCCGCGAGTGTTGGTGAGCACGAAGAACAGCGGCGAAGCGTCGGTGAAAGCCTCTTTGAGCGTATCGACGTCCCAGCGGGTGAGCAGCAGGCAGCCGTGGACGGTTTGGGAGCCGGTGGGGTCGTCGTCGAGGGCGATGATTTTGGTTTCGGTCATGGGGCTGGTCTTCGTTTGTGTGTTCACAACTACCGTTGTGTGGGCTGGGGTGTGGGGACGCGAGTCAGCGTTTGCAGTTTTGATCTTGTGTGGTTGAAGGCGGTTTGTTTACTGGCCTTGGGGCCTCTTTCGGGCGCGATTTGATGTATGGGGATTCGCTCGATCGAGGTGACGCGCCCGAGCCGATTTCTTTGAAATGCGCAAAGAAACCGGCGAAAGAAACGCACCCCCAGGATCGCTTGTCCCTGTCGGGCAACCTCGCGAACGCACGCCTGAACGGGGCCCGCAGCCATTCGCTTCCTTGCGAAGGGCTGCTTGGCCGGCGTCCTGCCGGCCATCCCCGCCCAGGCGCACGTCCGCGAGGCAAGCGATCAGGGGGGACCGAACGTCAAAACAGGGCGAGTCCGAAGCGAAACCGTTCTGTATTGGTCGATTCGTAGCTCAGACGTTTGGGGGCCGTGCTGTTTTGACTCTCCGGTTCCCGTGTGGCCTTGCCTCGAGCGTGCGCTCCGGCGCGGGGTCGGGCGGCAGGGAAGCCGCCCGAGCAGGCTTTGCCTGGAAGGCAAGTGCCTGCGGTGCCCCGGGCCGGGGTGTGCGCTCGAGGTTTGCCCGCCAGGGTCAAGGCCTTCCGGGCGCCTTTCTTTCGTACCTTTCTTTGGGCGTGCAAAGAAAGGTACTCGGGCGCGTCACTCACGTAAAACCAGCTCTACCTAACGCTGATTCGCGTCCGAAACGACCCCAGTCCTCGAAGAACGCGGTTTCAGTACATTGCTAGAAGAAACCACAGACCTTGAATTTCTAAGGCGGGGGCAGCTGTTCCAGGCGCGGCAGCGTTAGCCGACCAAACCCCTGACCCGTCCCGCAATATCCTCCCCGGTCATCCCATTGAATTCGAACAGCTCGCTCGGCGAGGCGGTCGTCTCGCCGCGCTTCCAGGCGAACACGTCGCGCCGCGGCGCGCGTGAGCGCAACAGCACGGGCTCCAGCGAGCCGCTGGCGCCGCCGGTGACGCCCATCAGCACGTCGCCGTCGAACAATGCGTTGAAGCGGTCGTCGTCCATGAACGCGTTGTCGGGCTGGGACACGGTGTCCCAGGAAACGTCGCTCGGGCGGTACAGACGGCGCGGATTGGCGACCGCGACCACGCGCACGCCGTAGCCTTCGGCCTCCAGGGCGTCGCGTGCGGCGAACACCGGCAGCAGCACCATGTCGCCGGTGACGGCGAACACCGCCGTGCCCTTGCTGCCGGCGCTTTCGTACAGCGCGGTCGCACCCTGCTCGACGCCTTCGCGGGCCTGCTCGGGCGTGGTGTAGACCGGCAGGGGGCTCTTGGATGCGACGATCGGCACGCATTTGTTGTGAGAGTCCAGCGCCCAGGCGTAGGCAGCCTGGATCATGTTCGCGTCGCAGGGGAACAGCGGGTAGGTGTTGCCGTTGCGCATCATGGCCGCGAAGTAGTTCTCGATTTCAGGACGCTGATGGGTCCAGCCATTGCGACCCTGTTCGAGCGCGCCGGCGGTGAACATGCAGACCACTGCGGGCGTCTTGCGACGCAGCTCGGCCATCGCCTGGGCGACCGTCTGTACGATGGGCCAGCCGTTGATGGCGAAGCTTTCGTAGGACAGCCACAGCGAACGCGAGCCGAACAGGGCCAGCGCGGCGGCAAGGCCTGCACAGGCGTCCTCGTTGAGCGGTTCGTAGACCTGCCCGCCCGGTTCCTGGTTGTACAGCGGGTCGGTCGTGGGGTGACGAATCTTGAGCGCATCGTTGATGTTCTTCATGGCCGAGGCTTCGTTGCCGTCGGCGTTGGTCACCACGAAGCGCGGGTCCTGACGGCCGACGTGGGCGGCGAGTGCGCCGAGTGCGGTGGCGGGTACCTGCTTGTCACCGTCGGGGGCGAAGGCCTGCAGTGGCAGAGCGCCGAGGGGGGCGAGTTCGAGTTCGTGTTCCGTGACCGCGGTCTTGGCGGCCGGCCCGCCGCCGGCGCGCACGAAGTTGGCGCGCACGGTCGCCCAGGCACCGGCGTTGAGCGCACGGCGCTGCAGGCCTTCGATGATGTGTGGCTGGTCCAGCGTGTCCTTGGGGTAGAGGTTGTGCGACTTGGCACCCACCGTGTGCACGCCGGCGCCCTTGAGCTGCTTGATGATGAAGGCGGTCGGATGGCCGTTCATGGCGGATGAGGCGGCAAGCTCGATGCCGCTCAGCACTGCGCCGGCGAAGGCCAGGCGCTGGGTGTTCGAAAACAGCGTGCTGTCGACGTAGGTACCGTTCTGACCGGCATCGTCGTAGTCCTTGGCGTCGATCAGCACGACCTCCTCGAAGCCGTGGCTGCGCCAGTAGGCGAGCATTTCGTCGTTGCTCCAAGTGGAGCACATGGAGTGATGTTCCTGGCTGTAGCCGTTCCACACCAGCACCGGCAGGAAGTTGGTGGTCTGCGGATAGGCGGTGTTGAAGTGCAGCAGGGAATTGAGCACGTAGGGTTCGCCCATGCCGCCGTCGCCGATGGTTACCGGGAACAGCTTGTCGGGATGCAGCAGCGCACCGGCCATGGCGAAGTGCTGACCCTGGCCCAGCGGGCCGGCCGGGGCGAGCAGGCCGGGAATGGCCCCGGAAAGATGACCGAGCAGGCCTTCGCGTTCGCGGAAGCGTTCGCACAGCTCGGCGACTGTCTTGATGCCCATCGCCTCCAGCGAGGTGTCGAGGAACATGGCGCTGTAGAAACCGGGGGCGTGGTGTCCGACCTCGGTGACGATGTTGGTATGTCCGAGCATCACCAGTGCGGCATAGGCGTCGGCTGCGGAGGCGAAGCCGCCGGGGTGCCCGGAGCCTTTGGCGCCGGTGACCTGCAGCGTGAGGTAGCGCAGCGCGTCCGCCATCTGCAGCGTCTGGTAGGCGGCGGCCGGGGCGGAGGTGTCGGCGATCGCCTGCTGTCCTTCGGCGATGACCGGCGTGGCGCCGAGCGCGTCGAATTCCGGCCAGGCTTCGCCGAGATGTTCAATGCCTTCGCAAAAGGCCGGTGCGTCGAGGTGTTCGCTGAGGTCGTTGGCGGCGGTGCTCATGATGATGTCCTGGGGCTGGAGTTGCTGAACGATTCGCGGCGAAGCGTTTCGCGCGCGGTGCCTGTGCCTGGCGATGTGCTGTGACCGATCCGCATAGACGTTGAGCGGGTTATCGGCGGGTGCAGGCATTGGCTTGTTTGGAACCCTAGTCGATGGATGAATATTTCACAATACAGTCTATATTTCATAATATGAAAATATTGATCCGCGAGGTGGAGGAGACTTCGCTATATGAAAAAAACAGTGAGGAGATCGGTATCCGGCATTCAGGTCATAGACCGCATGACGCAATTGCTGGACGCCATTGCCCGTTACACCGGGCCGGTAAGCCTGAAGATCCTGTCGGCGGAAACAGGCCTGCATTCGTCCACGGTGTTTCGCATCCTGGGAGCGCTGGTCAGCCACGGCTTCGTCGAGCGTGATGAGTGCGGCGGCTACCGGTTGGGACGTCGCCTGTTGCAGCTGGGCGCGCGCGTGCGCTCGGATGTGGATATCCGGCAGGAGGCGCTGCCGGCCATGGAATGGCTGCGCGACCAGATCGGCGAGAGCGTCAATCTGACCATCCGCGAGGGTGACGAAGTGATCTATGTCGAGCGCGCCGTGCCGAACCGCATGATGCGGGTGGAGCAGGTCATCGGCAGCCGTGCTCCCCTGCATGTCACCGCCGTGGGCAAGATCATGCTCGGATTCGAGGGAGGTGACGCTATTCGCGAGTACGCTCGCCGAACCGGCCTGCGGGCGTTTACGCCGAACACGATCGACGACGAGGGCCGTCTGATTAGCGCCGGCGAGGCGGCGCTTGCGCTGGGTTATGCCTTCGATGACGAAGAGGCCGAACTGGGTGTGGGCTGCATTGGGACCCTGGTGCGTGATGCCTCGGGTGCAGTAGTTGCAGGGCTTTCGATTTCGGCGCCGATCGAGCGGCGGCGGAACGAGTGGGCGGAGTTGTTGCAGCAAGCTGCGGCGCGAATTTCGGAGCGTTTGGGTTATAGGGGGATTCCAGGTGAGTCGGGAGCGCGCTGAATAGTGAGCGGGTAGGATGGGCGGCAAGGTGAATGGTACGCAGTCGATTTTCATTTCCCCCTGTGCATCCAGAGTAGGCGGTGCACAATCGATGCTGCGTGAGCTTCAGCTTCCGGACGCCGGACAGTACTTCGGAATTTGAAGGTAGAGCTCGTCAGGTAGAGCCGGTATCGCTTGAGTGCGGGATTGTCACTGTGCCGCCCTACATCTTGGCCGTGCCGTGAAAATTCATGTAAAAGCCGGCTCCCGACTCCTTTCGAGCAAGAGAGGCGGCGCATAATGACTACGATGCCTCGCCGCCCTGACTATTCGCCGGTTCGAATCGAACCGTTTGAATTCGAGCGTAGCGCTCGATTCTCGTTCGGCTTATCCGGCAGCGTGCAGTTACACTGTGCCCGGTTACCAAGGACAGTGTATTCGTGCGTATCCACTTAATCGCCATCGGCCAGCGCATGCCGGCTTGGGTGCAGATGGGTTACGAGGAGTACGCCGCGCGTATGCCGGCGGAGTCTTCGCTGCAACTGGTCGATATCCCGCCGGAGAAGCGTACGCGCAAGGCCGATCTTGCCCGCATCGCGGAGCGTGAAGCCGAGCGTTTGCAGGCGGCCACGCCGCGCGGCGCGCGCATCGTCGCGCTGGATGCGAGTGGACGCATGGTCGACACGCCAGCGCTGGCCGGACGGCTGGAACGCTGGATGCAGGACGGGCGCGACGTGGCGCTGTGGGTCGGCGGGCCTGAAGGCCTGACGGACAAGGCGCGCGCGCAGGCGGAGTGGCTGTGGTCGCTGTCGCCCTTGACCTTCCCGCATCCGCTGGTGCGGGTCCTCGTTGCCGAGCAGCTTTACCGGGCATCCAGTATCATCCGCAATCACCCTTATCACCGCGAATAGCCCGTTTCGGCGTGCATTCGTACAGGTTTCAATGGATTCGAAAACGATCACGCCTCTGTTGACGCTCGCTTCCGCCTCGCCACGGCGACGCGAACTGCTGGCGCAACTCGGCCTCGTCTGTCAGGTGCGTCCGGTGGACATTGACGAGTCGCCACGCGCTGCCGAGGCGCCGGAAGCGTACGTACGGCGTCTGGCGCGGGAAAAGGCGCGCGCCGCCTGGGAGCGCCATGCCGAGGGTGATGGTTTACCGGTGCTGGGCTCGGATACGACGGTGGTGCTGGACGGGGAGATACTCGGCAAGCCGGTCGATGCTGCAGAGACGCAGGTCATGCTGGCCCGGCTGTCCGGCCGCACGCACGAGGTGCTGACGGCAGTGGCCGTGGTTCAGGGCGCGTGCGAGTGCGCCATGTTGTCGCGCTCTCATGTCAGCCTGCGTGAAATCACGGCGGCTGAGCGCGCCGCCTACGCGGTCAGCGGCGAGCCTTTGGACAAGGCCGGTGGCTATGCGATTCAGGGGATGGGTGCGGTGTTCGTGGAACGTCTGGAAGGCAGCTATTCCGGAGTGATGGGCTTGCCGCTGTACGAAACCGCGCAACTGCTCGCCGAATTCGGTATCGCGGTGCCCGCAACGTTGCCGGACAGGGATGAGGTCGCATGAGTACTGAGTTGCTGATCAACGTCACGCCGCAGGAGACGCGTATCGCCCTGGTCGAGAACGGCGTGCTGCAGGAGGTGTTTATCGAGCGTACGCGTCGCCTTGGTCTGGTGGGCAACATCTATCAGGGGCGGGTCAGCCGGGTGCTGCCGGGAATGGAGGCGGCATTCGTCGACATCGGCCTGGACCGCGCCGCGTTCCTGCACGCTTCCGATTTGCGCGACCTGCATAAGGACGACACGCCGCCCAGTACCGAAACCCCGGCGCCGCAGCCGATCGGCGCATTGCTGAAGGAAGGGCAGCACCTGCTGGTGCAGGTGGTCAAGGATCCGCTGGGTACCAAGGGGGCGCGGCTCACCACGCATCTGACCGTGCCGTCGCGTTATCTGGTGCTGGTGCCGGGCGGCAGCAGCATCGGCGTATCGACGCGTATCGAAGACGAAGACGAGCGTGAACGCCTGCGCAGCATGGTCGAGGAACTGGTGGCAAGTATCTGCGACGAGCAGCACGGTTTCATCGTGCGTACCGTTGCGGAGGGCGTGCAGCCAGAGGCCTTGCGCCGCGACATGTACTACCTGCGTACCCTGTGGCAGACCGTCCGCGAGCGCGCCGGCAGCGCGGTGCATGGCGAGCGGGTATATTCGGATCTGCCGCTGATGCTGCGCGTGCTGCGCGACCTGGCCAGTCACGAGGTCGACAAGATCCGCGTCGATTCGCGCGAGAACCTGGCCATCGTCAACGACTTTGCGGCCCGTTACGTTCCGGACATGGCTTCGCGCATCGAACATTATGCCGGCGAACGGCCGATTTTCGACCTGTACGGAGTTGAGGACGAAATCCAGAAGGCGCTGGAACGCAAGGTGCAGCTCAAGTCGGGCGGACATGTGGTGTTCGACCAGACCGAGGCGATGACTACGGTGGACGTCAACACCGGCGCTTTCGTCGGCCACCGTAACCTCGAGGAGACCATTCTCAAGACCAATCTCGAGGCCGCGCAGGCGGTGGCGCGGCAACTGCGCCTGCGCAACCTCGGCGGCATCATCATCATTGATTTCATCGACATGCGCGACGATGAGCACAAGCACCAAGTGATGCGTGCGTTGGAAAAGGCGCTCGAACGCGACCATGCGCGCACCCAGGTGCTGGAGGTGTCAAGCCTCGGTTTGGTGGAAATGACGCGCAAGCGCACCCGCGAGAGCCTGGAGCACGTGCTGTGCGAACCGTGTCCCACCTGCACCGGCCGTGGTTCGTTGAAGACCTCGGAAACCGTTTGCTATGAACTGTTCCGCGAAATCCTGCGCGAGGCGCGCCAGTTCGAGGCCCGTGAGGTGCTGGTGCTGGCCTCGCAATCGGTGGTCGACCGGCTGCTTGACGAGGAGTCGGCGAGCCTTGCCGAGTTGCAGGAGTTCATCAACCGTCCAGTGCGGCTGCAAGTCGAGGGTCTGTATACGCAGGAGCAGTTCGATGTGGTGCCGCTCTAGGGACACGCTGACCAAATGGTTACGAAGCCGATCTGCAGCGCTGCACGCTGCTCGCTCCCTCGCCTATCCATTTGAAATGTCTCGGTCGCTGCACCGTGCGCGCCTGGCAGCTCATCCTGCTCGCTCATCGATTCGGCGCGTCTGCGGCGCCTGTCATTGAGGCGCCATGTTGCGCGCTCTGCGATGGCTGTTCGGTAAGCTCTGGCTGCTCGCTGCGATAGCGGTGATTCTGGCCGCCGTGGCCACGGTCACTGCGCGCCAGATGCTGCCGCTGGTGCCCCAGTACAAGGCCGAGATCGAACAGGCGGCGAGTTCGGCGGATTACCTGGGTCTAGTTGGTTTGGTTCATGGTATGCAGCAGGTATGAAGCCTGTGTGCATGGTTCTTGGTTTGGGTATAGGTGGGATGCATGTGAGCTCTGTCGGTTTGGCTACAGGGGCTTTACGGGGCGAAATTCGAGCTGGAAAACGCCAGCGTGCAGCTCAGCGACGCGCGTAGCGGCGTTGATTACCGCCTTAGTCACATGGCCCTGGCGGCACGTGTGAACAGCCAGGGCGAACTGCGGATGGCCGGCGGTGCGCAGCTGCCGGCGCAGATCGGGCGGCGCGTGGATTTCGTTGCCCAACTGCGCGGCGTGCTGGCGCCGGAGCGGCGCTGGAGCGGTCGGGTCTACGTGGATCTCAAGGGCGGGCGCCTGGATACGCCGTTGCTGCGTGAGTTCCTGCCGCAACTGCCGGCGGTGCAGGGCGTGCTCGACGCGCGCTTGTGGACGAGCTGGAAAGACGGTTTGCCGGAAACGGTAAGCGGGCATGCAGGGCTGACTCGTTTCGCATTTTCCACTCCGGCTGTTCGCAACGCTTCGGCTGCGGCCGGGACATTGACGTGGCTGAGTGCTGATTTCTCCTGGAAGCAGACAGCCTCGGGCTGGCAGCTCGCCGCGAAACAGGTGCAGGCGGGCAATGCGCGTCGGGCATGGCCCGGGTCCGCTTTTAGCGTTGCCGAGAGCAGCACGTCAAACGGCCGGCGTTTCTACGGTTGGTCGGATTTTCTGCGTATCCAGAATGTGGTGCCCTTGCTGGAGGCGCAGTCCGTGCTGCCGGAGGAGCTGCGCCGGCGTTTACGGGGCATGGCCCCGAGCGGCGATGTTTCGGCACTGCGTTTCGACGTGCTGCTGCCGCATGAGGGGATGCCACAGATATCGGCAAGCGCACGCTTTGCAAACGTCGCGGTGAATCCCCAGGACAGTGTTCCCGGCGTACGTGGCGCGTCGGGCATGGTGCGCGCCACGTCGCAGGGCGGCGCGTTGGCGCTGGATAGTTCCTCTCTGGTGCTCGATGCACCGCAGTTGTTTACGGCGACGCCTCCCGCGGCTGCTGCGAAGGGGCTAGTGCGGTGGGCCCTGCACCCCAGCGGGATCGTCGTTCATGGCGATGATCTCGACATGTCGAACGCCGACTTCAGCGCGCACGGTCAGTTCGGCCTCTGGCTGCCGTCAGGCGGTAGGCCGTACCTGACTCTGTTGCTGCACATGAGCCGCGGGAATGTGGCTGCGGCGCATCGTTATCTGCCCTCTCGGCTGTTCGACGGCAGGCTCGATCACTGGCTGGGTACGGCATTGGTGGGTGGGGAGGTGACCGATGGCAATCTCATCCTGCGCGGCGACCCGACGCGTTTCCCCTTCCGCAATCACGACGGCGTGTTCGAGGCCCGCCTGCAGGTGCGCAAGGGCGTGCTCGCCTACTTCGAGAACTGGCCGCAGCTCAGCGATCTGCAGGGCGAGGTGGTGTTCGACGGTCCGAGCCTCCATGTGGATGCCACCGGAGGAAAGGTGCTCGGCACGCGTATTGAGTCGGCCCGGCTCGACATTCCCGACATCGAAAAGGCCCGGCTCGACATCAGCGGCAGCGGCAGCGGCCCGTTGGCCGACATGTCGACCTATCTGGCCTATACGCCGCTGGGCGACGGGCGGCAGCAACTGTTCAAGGAAATCCGCAGCGATGGCCGGGAACACGTGTCGTTGCACATCGTGCTGCCGTTGAGCGGCGGCGACCTGAAGAATTGGCGCCTGCAAGGGACCTCCCAGGTGAGCAACGGCTCCTTTGCCCTGCCGGAGCAGGATTTCGCCCTGCATGCGATCAATGGGCGTTTCGACTTCACCCAGCGCAGTCTGACTGCGCAGAACGTGGCGGCCCGCTTCCGCGGCCAGCCGGTACGGATGGCCGCCACCACGCGTCCGGACGGGCTGGCGACATTGACGCTGGACGGGCACTATACGGTCGCCGGTCTGCTGGGCAAGAGTTCTCCGGTCACACAGTTCGCTCACGGCGAGGCGGACGTAAGACTCGCGTTTACCATGCCGATGACCCCCGAAACGTTCCGCCGCTACGGCACCGGCATCCTGTTGGCATCCGATCTGCGCAACGTCGCCGTGAACCTGCCGGCGCCGCTCGGCAAGAAGGCGGGACAGCAGCGCGGTTTCGTGCTGCGGTTTTCGGTCGCCCGCCCCGACGCGCCGGTGTGGCTGCGTTACGGTGATGCGCTGCAGGCAGTGCTGCGCGTGGCGGGCAAGGGAACGTGCCGTTATCTGGCGGCGGCGGATGTGCGCTATGACCGCGGCACGCCAAGGCTGCCGGCGCAGGGGATTACGCTCGAGGCCACGGTACCGAATATCGACGTCGATGCGTGGCGCACGCTGCAGACCGGAGGGGCGGCAGCACCCACTGCCACGTCCGCGGATTGTCCCGCCAGCGTGAATGACGTTCTGAAAAGGGTACGTTCGGTGAACGTGCAAGCCGGACGGATGCGCTTGTTCGGGCGCGATTTTCGTTCCGTCAGCCTGGGTGCGCAGCGCGCCCACAATGAGTGGCAGGCCAAGGTCGAGTCGAACGTGCTGACGGGAAGCCTGCAGATCCCGGTGGATTTGCGCGGTGGGGCGCCATTGCGTTTCGATCTCGATCGGGTGGTGCTGGCGAATGCCGCGCCATCAGAGTCTTCGTCCGGCGGGGTGTCGTTCAATCCAGCCGAACTGCCGCCGCTTTCCGGGCATATCGCCCGGCTCGACATCGCGGGACGCCTGATCGACGGTGTTAATCTCACCACCACGCCCCTGAGCGATGGTCTGCAGATCCATCAGTTGCAGATCGACGAGCCGAATCTGCAAGCCCGTGTCAGCGGTGATTGGCGCAGGACCGGCGGCCGGGAGCGCACTCGAGTGCGGATCGAGCTGAAGACCGACGATGCGGGCAAGGTGTTGCAGCGTCTGAAGCTCTCCTCTGCGCTCAACGGAGGCAAGGGGCAGGCAACGGCCTCGCTGGACTGGGCCGGGACGCCCTTCGACCTGAGTTGGAAGCGGTTGACGGGGCAGGCCTCGTTGTCGCTTGGCAACGGGCGTCTCAACGAGATCGATCCGGGGCAGACCGGTCGTCTGCTGGGGCTTTTCAATCTCTCTCAGCTGCCTAAGCGCCTGACGCTCGGTTTTGGAGATCTGTTCCAGAAGGGCTTTGCCTTCAACTCCATAAAAGGCGATTTCCAGTTCCGCAGTGGTGATCTGTATACGCAGAATCTGGCGATTGCGGGAGCCTCGGCGGATATCGGGGTGAAAGGGCGGGTCGGTATTGCGGCGCGCGACTACGACGCCACTGTCACCGTGGTGCCGCAGGTCGATTCGGCGTTGCCGATCGCCAGTGCGGCGATCGGTGGCCCTGCCGCGGGCGCTGTCGTCTTCCTGCTCGACCGTGTATTCGGTATCGGCAAGCAGATCAACAAGGCGGCCGAAATCAAATATCACGTCGGGGGTAGTTGGGACGCGCCGAAGATCACGGTGGAGAAAGCTCCGCAGAATGCCTCCAATCCAACGAACCGGCGCAACAGATCGGTGAATCCGTACTGATCGGCCGTGGTGACGAAACCATTCGTATGGCAAGGGTATGCGGCCGCTAAAGTGCGGTACCATGGACCTATGCGAAGCCTGACTCTGTGGACGGTCCTCGCCGTCATTCCGCTGGTGCCACTATTGTCCGCGTCCGCCCAGGCTGGGCAGACGCTGCAGCCTATTTGCTCCATTTCCCTGATGCAATGGGAGAGCACCGACCGCAATCATGCGCTGCTGAGCGATCCGGCGCTGCGCACGCTCGTGCAGGCCTGGGAGGCGCAGCCCGGAAGCCGTCTGCGCATCGAATACCAGGCCGGAGAGCAGGGCGAACTCTGGGCCAGCCGTATGCAGGCTTGGCTGGTCGCTTTCGGCATTCCGCGCTCGTCCACGCAGCTGTCGCCGGGTGGCGGCGGTCCCAACGCACTGACGCTCAGTCTCCAGAATGCGTCGGCCGGAGGTGATGCGTGAAGCGCGTTGCCGCGGTGCAGATGGCATCCGGGCCGAACCTGTCGGCCAATCTGCTCGAGGCAGGCCGGCATATCGCCGAGGCCGCCGATATCGGGGCAGGGCTGGTCGTGTTGCCGGAAAATTTCAATCTGATGCCAAAGGACGACTGCGAGCGCGTCGCCGCGGCCGAAGCCGATGGCAGCGGCTCGACGCAGGACTTTCTCGCCGAGCAGGCTGCGCGCTACGGGATCTGGCTGGTCGGAGGCACCATTCCGTTGCGTTCGCCCGATCCTGCGCGGGTCTACGCCGCATGCCTGGTGTACGGGCCGGACGGCAACCGCGTGGCGCGCTACGACAAGATTCATTTGTTCGATGTGCATCTGGACGAGACTGACGAGAGTTACCATGAATCGGCCTCCACCGTGCACGGCGAGCGCGTGGTGACAGTGGATACCGACTTGGGGCGCATGGGCCTAGCGGTCTGCTACGATCTACGTTTTCCGGAGTTGTTTAGGGCGCTGTTGGACTCCGGCGCGGAGATTCTGGCGCTGCCGGCAGCGTTTACGGCCTCCACCGGCCGTGCCCATTGGGAGCCGCTGCTGCGGGCCCGAGCCATCGAAAATCTCAGCTATCTCGTTGCTGCTGCGCAGGGCGGCTATCACGTCAGCGGCCGTGAAACCTACGGCCATAGCATGATCGTCGATCCGTGGGGCGTGGTGGTGACCGAGCGCGAGCGTGGCGTCGGCGCGGCACACGCCGAAATCGACCTTGCGCGACTGCGGCGTGTGCGCCGCTCCTTTCCCAGTATCGATCACCGCCGTTTATCAGATACGGCGGTCGTGGAGGTTTCATGACGAACAAGGCTCTTGATCTGGCCCGCGAACACATCCTCGGCCCTTCGGGGCTGGGTGAGAACGAGTTGGATCGCGTGCTGTCCGGTCTGTTGGGCGGCGCGATCGACAACGGAGATCTGTATTTTGAGTTGAGCAGACACGAGTCCTGGTCGCTGGAGGACGGTATCGTGCGCGAGGGCTCGTGGAGCGTGGACCAGGGCGTCGGCGTGCGGGCCATGAGCGGCGACAAGACCGGTTTCGCCTACAGTGACGAGATCGTCCTGCCGGCGCTGCTCGAGGCCGGACAGGCGGCGCGCGCCATCGCCCGTGGCGGTGACAGCGGGCGCATCCAGGCCTGGAGGGCCCATGCCGGGCACGCGCTCTATCTGCCGGATGACCCGACCGCCGATCTCACGGCCGAGGACAAGATTGCGCTGCTGCAGCGTGTCGACGCCGAGGCGCGCCGCATCGATCCGCGTGTGTCGCAGGTGATGGTCAGCCTCGCCGGCGGCCACGATCTGGTGCTGGTGGCGGCGAGCGACGGCACGCTGGCGGCTGATGCGCGGCCGCTGGTGCGGCTCAACGTGTCCGTGATCGTCGAGCAGGACGGGCGTCGCGAAAGCGGCTCGTCCGGCGGTGGTGCCCGCGTTGGCTACCGCTTCTTTCTGGACGAGGAGCGCGCGCTGGGCTATGCGCGTGAAGCCGTGCGACAGGCCCTGCTGAACCTCGAAGCCGTGCCCGCTCCGGCCGGTACGATGGATGTGGTGCTGGGGCCGGGCTGGCCCGGCGTGCTGCTGCACGAGGCGGTCGGTCATGGTCTGGAGGGGGATTTCAACCGTAAGGGTACCTCCGCGTTCAGCGGTCGCATGGGCCAGAAGGTGGCCGCCGCCGGCGTCACAGTGGTCGACGACGGCACGCTGCCCGAGCGGCGTGGTTCGCTCAACGTCGATGACGAAGGCACGCTGACCCAGTGCACCACGCTGATCGAGGACGGCGTGCTGGTCGGCTACATGCAGGATCGTCTCAACGCACGCCTGATGAACATGACTCCGACCGGCAACGGCCGGCGCGAGTCCTACGCGCATCTGCCGATGCCGCGCATGACCAACACCTACATGCTGCCCGGCAACGAAGCGCCCGAGGAGATCATCGCCTCGGTCGACAAGGGCTTGTATGCGGTCAATTTCGGCGGTGGGCAGGTCGATATCACCTCCGGCAAGTTCGTGTTTTCCGCCTCGGAGGCCTATCTCATCGAGAACGGCAGGGTGACCCGTCCGGTCAAGGGCGCGACGCTGATCGGTAACGGTCCGGATGTGCTCACGCGCGTTTCGCGCATCGGCAACGATCTGAAGCTGGACGAGGGCGTCGGCACCTGCGGCAAGGACGGGCAGGGGGTACCCGTGGGCGTCGGCCAGCCGACGCTGCGCGTCGACGGACTGACCGTCGGCGGCACCCAGGCCTGACCGGATTCGGGCTGTCGCTCGGAATGGCGAGACGGATGCTATAAGCCTGTGGACCGCTCGCGCGGCCCGTGCGGCCGGCTCGGGTACTCACCGTGGACCGGCAGGAGGCGGTAGCATGAGCGGACAAGAGATCTTCGAACACGTGTTCCGCAGTCTTGAGCAGGCGCGGGAATTCACTTCCTGCATCCGCCTGGGCGAAGGGCAGTCGCTGGTGGGCGGAACCACGAACGACAGCGTGGGCCGGCTCTGGTGGCTGGCGTGCGCGTCGACGACGTCGAACGCTGGGGCAATGTGCAGGCATTGAACAAGCACGCGGCCAGCGATTGAACCGGGTTTCGGCCCGAGCACCGATTTGATTGAAGGAGACACGATGCAACACGGACAGTCCCTGGCCCTTGACCAAAGCGCGCTCGAAGCGGTCGTCGCGCGTACCCTCGAACAAGGACGCAAGGCCGGTGCGAGTGCGGCCGAAGCGGTGGTCAGCATCGACAACGGCTTGAGCGTCAGCGTGCGGCTCGGCGAGGTGGAGACGCTGGAATACCACCGCGATAAGGGCCTGGGACTGACGCTGTTCTTTGGTCAGCGCAAGGGCAATGCCAGCACCGCGGATCTCAGCGACGCGGGCATCGCCGAAGCGGTCGCCGCGGCGGCGGCGATCGCGCGGCATACCGCCGAGGATCCCTATGCCGGGCTGCCCGAGGCGGAGCTGATGGCCGGCAGTTACCCGGATCTGGATCTGGATCATCCCTGGGGTATCGAGGCGCAGGACGCGGTGGAACTGGCGCAGCGCTGCGAAGCCGCCGCCCGTGGCCATGATCCGCGTATCAGCAACTCCGAAGGCGCCAACGTCAACAGCTATCGCGGCACCGTGGTCTACGGCAATACGCATGGTTTCGTCGGCGGCTATACCGGCACTCGCCACGGCGTCAGCTGTTCGGTGGTGGCTGAGCAGGACGGCGCCATGCAGCGCGATTACTGGTATGCCAGCTCGCGTATGGCGGATGCGCTGGGCGACGTCGAGGCCATCGGCCGCCGCGCGGCCGGGCGCACGGTGCGCCGCCTGGGCGGTCGCCGTCTGGGCACGTGCGAAGTGCCGGTAGTGTTCGAGGCGGACATCGCGCGCGGCCTGATCGGGCATTTCGTGGCGGCGATCCGCGGTGCGGCGCTGTACCGCAAGTCCAGCTTTCTGCTCGACCACCTGGGCCGGCAGGTCTTCCCCGAATTCCTGAACCTGCAGGAGCAGCCGCATCTGCCGCGTGCGCTGGGCAGCGCGCCGTTCGACGGCGAGGGTGTGGCGACAAAGGCGAGAGACGTGGTACGCGACGGTGTGCTGCAGGGTTATGTGCTGGACAGCTACTCGGCTCGCCGGCTCGGCATGCAGACCACGGGCAATGCGGGTGGCGTACACAACCTGAACGTTTCCAGCGGTGAACTCGACCTGGACGGTCTGGTGCGCGAAATGGGCACCGGCCTGCTGGTCACGGAACTCATCGGTCACGGCATCAACATGGTCACCGGCGACTATTCGCGCGGCGCGGCCGGTTTCTGGGTGGAGAACGGAGAGATCCAGTATCCGGTGGAGGAGATCACCGTGGCCGGCAATCTCAAGGATATGTTCCGCGGTATCCGGGCGGTGGGCAGCGACGTGGACCTGCGCGGCAACATCCGTACCGGTTCGATACTGCTCGACCGTTTGACCGTGGCCGGCGAGTAGGCACGGTGGTGTCGACGCAGCCGGATCTCGCGCCGTTGGAGAATATCTGCGAGCGCATCGAGGCGGCACCGGAGGGCGGGGTTTCGCTGTTGCTCTACGGTTTGCTGAAGAGCATGCAAATGGAGGAGCGGGGCTGTCTGTTCGCGCTTGTGCGCTTGCGCATGCTCGATGCGGATACGCGCGCGCTTGTGTATGCCCTGATGGAGCTTCATGCGCAGCAGGCCAATCTTCTGCCCGAGTGGGCGGCCTTGGTCGAGAGAACGGATGAGGTGGTTAATCGCGGGGCGTCTGGGGCTGGTGGCTGACTGTTTCCATCGTGTTTCTTCGACGATAACGCCGGTTTTGAACCGATTCGGTCCTGGGTAGGGGATAAGCTCAGCGGGTCAAATCCTTCGCGGATTAGGGTTCGTTTCGGGGGCGAATTAGCGGTTGTGGCTTTGATTTTGTGTGTTTGAAGGCGACGTGCTGGTTGGCCTTGGTGTTCTGTTTCGGGCGCGATTCAAGGTGCGGGGATTTGTTCTGAATCGGTGACGCGCCCGAGCCTCTTTCTTTGCATGCCCAAAGAAAGAGGCGAAAGAAAGGCACCCGAAGGCCTTGTCCCTGACGGGCAGACCTCGAGCGTACACCCCGTCACGGGGCACCGCAGGCACTTGCCCTCCTGGCAAAGCCTGCTCGGGCGGCGTCCTGCCGCCCGACCCCGCGCCGAGGCGCACGCTTGAGGCAAGACCACACGGGAACCGGAGAGTCAAAACAGAACGTATCCCAAACGTTTGATCTACCACCAAGCTAACTCAGAACAAGTTCGCTTCGGACTCGCGCTGTTTTGACGTTCGGTCCCCCCTGATCGCTTGCCTTGCGAACGTGCGCCTGGGCGGGGATGGCCGGCAGGACGCCGGCCAAGCAGCCCTTCGCAGGATGCGAATGGCTGCGGGCCCCGTTCAGGGGTACGTTCGCGAGGTTGCCCGACAGGGACAAGCGATCCGTGGGGTGCGTTTCTTTCGCCGGTTTCTTTGCGCATTTCAAAGAAATCGGCTCGGACGCGTCACCTCGATTGATCGAAGCCGCAAACGGCGAATCGCGCCCGAAACAGGCCACCAAGGCCAGCAAGTACGTCGCTTTTACTCACGCAAACTCAAAACGGCAAACGCTGATCCGCCCCCGAAACGGGCCTCCACGCCAACAATGGGGGAAGATTTCAGCGCGTCGCCAGCAGAAACCCCAAACATCGAATCGTGTTTGTCTAAAGAGCAATCAGAACGCGCCCTCGGCGTTAACAACTGCCGAGGGCTGTAAAAACAGCACAACCTCAGACGTAACTCGCCTCTGTCGCCGCCGGTTTGCCGGCTTCGACCCAGCCGTTGAAGCCGCCGGCCAAGCTGTAGACGTCCTTGAAACCCATCATCTGAAGCACGGCAGCGGCCATCGCGGAACGGCCACCGGTGGCGCAGTACAGGACCACGGGACGTTCACGGGCGGCGACCAGCTCGGGCAGCTTCTTCGGGTACTCGGGATCGGCGGCCGCCTCGAGGATGCCGCGAGGGACGAACATCGCGCCCTTGATGTGTCCTTCGCGCTCATGCTCCGCGGATTCGCGCACGTCGATGACCATCAGGTTGGATTTGTCCTGCTGAAACTGCTCCAGTTCGGTCGGGCCGATTTCCTTTATGCAGGACTTGGCGGCCTTGACGAAGTCCATCAGGCCGGCGGGCTGTTCGGGTTTGAAAAGGTCGTACATCGAGTGAGTTCCTTTGTGCGGCTTAAAATTAGAAAGCTCTAATATATCTGACTCGGGCACTTGGTTTAAACCTCCGGGGTACCCGGTTTCAGCCGAAGATGGTGTCGGACAAGCCCCATTTGCTGGCCAGGGTTTCGGTGGCGTTGGAGAGTTCCTCGGCACGCGCAGGGTGGTTGTAGGTGCCGTGGGCAAGCCACTTGAGCGCGGTTTCGTGGTCTGGGGCGAGCGACAGCATGTGTACGAGTTCACCGGCTTCGGCGCCGACGATTTCCCCACCGAGCAGGCGGCCGTCGTCCATGTCGCCGAGCAGGCGCACGAAACCTTCGATGTCGTCCTGGCCCTGGGCGCGCGGTGAGGTTTCGAACGCGGCGAAGCCCACCGCGGGTTCGAAGCCTTCGTCTTCGGCTTCGTCTTCGTCCATGCCGAGGCGCGCGAGTTCGATGGCGCTGTAGACCACTATCGGCACCCAGCGGCTGTCCTGCTCGCGGGTATTGCCGTCGATGATGTTGGTCACCGCGATGGTGGCGTCGGAAATGGCGTGGTTGGCGGTCATTTCCGGGCTGGCCACGTCGCCGATGGCGTAGATGTGCGGCAGTGCGGTCTGCAGGTGGGCGTTGCGGCGGATGAAGCCTTCGGCGTCGGTTTCGATGCCGGCGGTTTCCAGCCCGAGGTCATCGGTATGCGGCGTGCGGCCGGTGCCGAGGCAGATCCAGTCGGCTTCGACGGTTTCCCCTGAGCCCAGGTGGATGCGCACCCCGTCGCCGTCGGTGTCCACGCGTTCGAAGTGTTCGCCCTTGCGCAGGGTGATGTCGTAGCGGGCGAGGGCGTCGCGCAGGCTGCCCAGCGCCTGGGGGCTGAAGGGGATCTTGCGCAGCGCGGGCGAGCGGGCCAGCCAGATGACCTCCTTGCCGAGCATGGCGAAGATGAAAGCGAATTCGGTGGCGACCACGCCGCTGCCGATGATGGCGACGCGCTTGCCGGCGGGTGGCTCGTGGTCGTAGAGCATGTCGCTGGTGAGCACCTTGCCGGGCACGGGCGTGAACGGTTCGGGCACGTACGCCGTGCCGCCGGTGGCGATAATGATCGAATCGGCCTCTATACGGCGGGCGTCGCCGCTCGCATCCGTGATATCGAGTTCGTGGGCACCGGCGAAGCGCGCGCTGCCGGAGAACTCGGTGATCTTGAGGCGGTGCATGTAGTCGACGTAGCTGTCGCGTATCCCGGCGACTACTTCTTCCTGATGATGCCAGGCGTCGTTCATGTCGGCGCTGAGTTCGCCGCGAATGCCGCGTTTGGCGAAGTCGCGGCTGGCGGCGACTAGGCGCGCGGTGTGGTGCCAGGCTTTTTTCGGCACGCAGCCGCGGTTCAGGCAGCAGCCGCCCCAGTCGCCGCGCTCAATGATGGCGACGTGCAGCCCGCGCAGCGCGGCGAGGGTGGCGGCCCGATAGCCGCCGGGGCCGGAGCCGATGACGGCCAGGTCGAAACGGTCATTCATGCGGGTTCCTCGGCTATTTGTTCCAGTGAATGGATTCCAGGTAGAGGCTGAGCGTGGAGCCGTTCTTCAGTTCGGTCTGTTCGAGCTTGACCGGCACTTCGTGCAGCGTGGGCGCGAGCCAGAAGTCGAAGCGGATCTGCTTGCGTTTCCACAGACGCTGGATATGCACGACGTTGAGCTTGCCCAAAGCGGTGTCGATGCGGGTGTGTCCGAGGTCGTGGAAGTCGTAGTGGCTGAGCTTGTCAGCCGTTTCCACGGTGGTGAATTCGAGCTGCTTGCGGCCCTGACTGACGGCCTGCATCAGGGCGAGCTGCAGCGACAGGCGGTCGAGCGTGTCGGGTTCGATCGCCACGTGCACGGCGTCGCCCTTGGGAGTCTGGCCGCTGGCGCGCAGAATCTTGCGGTCGAAGTGCAGCACGGCGTGTTGATCGTGGTCGCCGCCGGTATGGTTGTAGCGATACTCGATGGGCAGCGGTACGAGGGTGTTGCGCGGAAGTATGCTCTCCTCGGTGATCACGTCCTTGCGGAACAGGCGCACGATGCCGGCGGCTTCGGTGACCTGCTTGTAGATCAGGCGGTTGCCGCGCGGCTGGAAGCTGATGGTGACGTGCGCGACCGTCATGTCGAATTTCTTCAGTGAGTACTCGGCGGTAAAGAACGGGATGCCGAAGGCCTCAGCGTGGGCAAGAGGCGCGAGCAGGAGCAGGCCGAGCCCGAGTGCGGCGGTGGCTATGCCGCTGGCGCGTCTATTCGGTGGTGATCTCAGTGTCATGGACTGTGTCCTCCAGGCGCATGCGTGGTGGAGCGTCGAGGCGGCGGCCGTCCAGTTCGACGTGGTCGCCGGTCAGTCGCAGGCGACCGGCTGCGTACCAGGCCACGGTCTGCGGATAGATGAGGTGTTCGATGCGCTGCACGCGCGTCGCCAGGCGCTCGGGGTCATCGCCTTCGCATACCGGCACTTCGCCCTGCAGCACGATCGGGCCGCCGTCGAGTTCATTGGTGACGAAGTGTACGCTGGCGCCGTGGCGGGCAACGCCGTCGGTCAGTGCGCGGGCATGGGTGCGCAGGCCGGGGTAGGCCGGCAGCAGTGAGGGGTGGATGTTGAGCATGCGCCCGGCGTAGTGCGCGACGAATTCCGGGGTGAGGATGCGCATGAAGCCGGCCAGCACGACCAGTGTCGGTTCGTGTGCGTCGATCGCCTCCATCAGGGCACGGTCGAAGTCGCCACGATCGGCGAATGTGGTGTGGTCGACGGTCTGCGCAGCGATGCCGTGGCGGCGTGCGCGCCCAAGGGCGAAGACGTCGGGGCGGTTGCTGATCACGGCGACCACGCGTCCGTCGACCGAGCCGTTTTCGGTGGCGGCGATCAGCGCTTCGAGATTGCTGCCCCGGCCGGAAACGAGGACGACGATGCGCGCCGTTGCTGCCCCGGTCATCGCGACTGGTAGACAACCCGCGGGGCGGGCTCGTCGCTGCTTTCGATGCGTCCGATGTCCCAGGCGGCGAGATCGTGGTCGTAGCAGTGCTCGATGACCGCCTCGGCGCGTTCGGCCGGAACCACGATCGTCATGCCCACGCCGCAGTTGAAGGTGCGCAACATTTCGCTCTCGGCGACGTCGCCCTGAGTCTGCAGCCACTGGAAGATGTCCGGGCGCGGCCAGGTCGTGGTGTCGAGTACCGCCTGGGTGCCCTGCGGCAGCACGCGCGGCAGGTTTTCGGTCAGGCCGCCGCCGGTGATGTGCGCGAGGGCATGTACGGGCTCGGCCTCGATCAGAGCCAGCAGCGGTTTGACGTAGATGCGCGTCGGCGCGAGCAGGTGCTCGGCGAGCGGATAGGACTTGAGGTATTCGTTCAGGTTCGCGCCGCTGCGCTCGATGATCTTGCGGACCAGCGAGTAGCCGTTGGAATGCGGGCCCGAGGAGCCGAGGCCGATGACCACGTCGCCGGGTGCGACCCGGCTGCCGTCGAGCAGGCGCTCGCGTTCGACGATGCCGACCGCGAAACCGGCCAGATCGTATTCGCTGCCCTGGTACATGCCGGGCATTTCGGCGGTCTCGCCGCCGATCAGGGCGCAGCCGGCGAGCGCGCAGCCTTCGGCGATGCCGCCGACCACGGTAGCGGCGATGTCCACGTCGAGGCGGCCGGTGGCGTAGTAGTCGAGGAAGAACAGCGGTTCGGCACCCTGCACGACGATGTCGTTGACGCACATGCCGACCAGATCGATGCCGATCTGGTCGTGGCGGCCGAGTTCCAGCGCCAGGCGCAGCTTGGTGCCGACGCCGTCGGTGCCTGATACCAGAACGGGGCGGCGGTAGCGTTCCAGCGGCAGTTCGAAGAGTGCGCCGAAACCGCCCAGGCCGGCTATCACTTCGGGACGGCGGGTGCGGGCGGCAAGCGGCTTGATGCGTTCAATCAGGGCGTTGCCCGCGTCGATGTCGACGCCGGCGTCGCGGTAACTCAAGCCGGAAGCAGGGGGGGTGTCGGTCATGGTGTGGCCCGGGGACGTGCGAGGACAGAATGGTATGGGCAGGGGGCTCCCGTGTAAACCGAAACGCGTCTCGCGGCCCCGGGAAAGAGGCGATCTGTGCTATCGTTGCGCCTCGTCATATTCCCGATGGGCATACGCATGCAGGGGCCTCCGGCAGTGAACTCGTCGATGACCGGGCTGCGTGCCCCGGTCCTGTTTATTCTGTTGCTGACCGGTTTTGCGGCGGCGCTGTTCACGCGCCCGGCCGCGGCGGTGGAGGCGGCCGGGCTTTACCGCATTACGCTGCCGGTCGCCGACCGCAGTCCGGAGACGCGCGATGCGGCTTTCCAGCAGGCGTTGGGCCAGGTTTTGATCAAGGTCTCCGGTAACTCTCAAGTAGTTGCCCAGCCGCCGGTTCAGGAGGCGATGAAGAATTCGGCGAACTATGTCCAGCAGTTTGCCTACCACGAAACCCAGCCCACGTCCGGTGCGGTGGGCGCTGCTGCAGCGGATGCCCCATCCGGTAAGCTCGACTTGCAGGTGCGCTTCGACCCGGTCGCGATCGACCGTTTGCTGAGTTCGAATGGCCTGCCGCTGTGGGGGCGCGAGCGTCCGTTGGTCATTCTCTGGATCGGTGTCAGCCGGGGCAACGGCCGGCGCTTCATTCTCGGCAGCGAAAGCGACTCGCCGCATCCGGCCGCCAGTCAGGCGGTGGAGCAGGCGGCTCGGATACGTGGCCTGCCGATCTTCCTGCCGCTGATGGATCTTCAGGATCAGAGCGCGGTGCGTTTTTCAGACCTGAGCGGCGGCTTCATGGGGCCGGTGTTGCAGGCTTCGGCGCGTTACGATGCGAATGCGGTGCTCGCCGGGGCGGTGCGCCCGAGCGGCGGGCAATGGCGTGGACAATGGCAGCTGGAATTCCGCAATCAGCGGCAGGAATGGGGTTCCGATGGCGCCAGCGAAGCACAGGCGCTGGCCGGCGGTATCGGCGGTGCGGCGGATCGCCTGGCCGCGATGTTGGCGGTTTCAGGTTTGCCGAGTGGCGGTCGGCGGCAGGTCGTGTTCGTGCGGATCGATGGTGTGCAGCAGGTGGCCGCCTTCGCTCGCATCGAGCATCTGCTGGACAAACTGGCGCCGGTCAAGTCTGCACAATTGGTGTCCGCCGACAGCGGCGAGCTGGTTTTTCGCGTGGTGCCGCGTGGCCAGGCGGACGACGTTGCGCGCAACCTGGGCTTGATCAAATGGCTGCAGTCCATGCAGGCGGCGACGGTCGCGCAGCCGGTTGGGAACTCGGCCAAGACGCTGTACTTCCGCTACAATCCATGATGCCGACGACTTCCACTGTGGTTCGCGTTGCGGGTTTTGTGTGTCACTTCGTGCGGAGTGATTGACATGCGCCTGGGCATGCTCTGGTTCGGTCTGGCGGCGTTGGCGCTGGCTGGATTTCTGATCTATCTCCTGTCGCCGATCCTGACACCTTTTCTGGTGGCGGCCCTGCTGGCCTATCTGGGCGATCCTCTGGCCGACAGGCTGGAAGCTTGGCGCCTGCCCAGAACGCTGGCTGTGATTGTGGTGTTCGTGGTCATGGGGCTGATTCTGCTGGGCAGCGTGTTGTTGTTGCTGCCGTTGCTCGAAGGCCAGGTCGCGGCGTTGATCCAGGCCTTGCCCGGATACCTGGCCTGGTTGAACGCGCACGTGCTGCCCTGGCTGCAGTCGCGTCTGGGTATCGATCCCCGCTATCTGGATCTCAACTCGATGGCCCATCTGCTGTCACAGCACTGGCAGCAGGCCGGGGGCTTCGCCGCGCACCTGGCGGATACATTAAGCCGTTCGGGGCTGGTGCTGTTCGGGTGGTTGGCGAATCTGGTACTGATCCCCATCGTAACGTTCTATTTGCTGCGCGATTGGGATCGTCTGGTGGCCTATATAGGGGAATTGCTGCCGACCCGTGTACAGTCTTCCGCTGTCGCGCTGGCGCGCGAGGCCGACGAAGTGCTCGGGGCGTTTCTGCGAGGCCAGTTGTCCGTGATGTTGGCGCTCGGGGTGGTTTATGCGGTGGGTCTGTGGCTGATCGGCCTCAAGCTCGGCATCCTGATCGGCGTGATTGCCGGCGTGGTCAGTTTCGTCCCTTATCTGGGCTTCACGCTGGGCATCGTCGCCGCCGTGGCCGCGATGTTTTTCCAGACCCACGAGCTGCTCGCGCTGTGGCCGGTGCTGGTGGTTTTCGGGGTCGGGCAGGTGCTGGAGAGCGCGGTGTTCACGCCACTGCTGGTGGGCGACCGCATCGGTCTGCATCCGGTCTCCGTGATCTTCGCCGTGTTGGCAGGTGGCCAGTTGTTCGGATTCATCGGCGTGTTGCTGGCGCTGCCGGTGGCGGCGGTGCTGGCGGTGTTTCTGCGTCATCTTCATCGGCGCTACCGGGGCAGCGCGTTTTACCGGGAGCATGATGAGGATGTCTGACCAGTTGGCGCTGAACGTGAGTCTGCGTGCCGACGCGACTTTCGAGACATTCGTGCCGGCGCCGTCGCAGCAGGAACTCGGCGGCGCGCTGCAGGCTTTTGCCTGTGCGCAAGGCAGCGAGCAGCAGTGGTATCTGTGGGGCGCGCCGCAGACCGGTAAGACGCATCTCGCGCAGGCCGCCTGCCATGCTGCGGGTGATGCCGGGGGCGCGGTTGCCTATCTGCCTCTGGCGGAACTCGGTGCGCATGGCGCCGGTTTGCTCGAGGGCATGGACCGGTTGGACCTACTGGTAATCGACGACGTCGACCGGGTGTGGCTGGATTCGGAATGGGCCAGAAGTCTTTTCGGCCTGGTCAACGCGGTGCGGGAGCACGGCGGGAGGCTGCTCTTCACCGCGGCCGAACGGCCAGCGCAGGCGCTTTTGCCGGATTTGCGTTCACGGCTGCTGTGGGGCCCCGTCTACCAGTTGCAGCGTCTGGAAGACGATGGCTTGCAGGTGCTTGCGGGACGGGCGGCGGCCGCGCGCGGCTTCGCGCTCGGCGTCAACGAAGTGCAATACTTGCTGCGCCACGGGCCGCGCGAGCCGCGTGCACTGATCGAGTTGCTGGAGCGGATCGATCAGGCCAGCCTGCGGGCCAAGCGGCGGGTGACCGTACCTTTCATCCGCTCGGTGCTGGTCGCCGACGGCCCTCCTCCTGCGCCTATGGCGCCGGAACGGGTCAAGACAGACGTTTGACGGCCTCCGCCACGCGGCGTCCGAGTGCGCGGCATAGATGTGCTTCGTCTTCGCTGAGCGGCAGCGATCCGTCGGCGCCCGCCTGGTGGCTGGGGCCGTAGGGAGTACCTCCGCTACGGGTGCCGAGCAGGGCTGGTTCCGTGAATGGCAGACCGAGCAACATCATGCCATGGTGCAGCAGCGGCAGCATCATGCTGAGCAGCGTGCTTTCCTGACCGCCGTGCAGGCTCCCGGTGGAAGTAAACACCGCCCCAGGTTTGCCTTCCAGTGCTCCGCTGAGCCATAGGGGCGAAGTCTGGTCGAGGAAGTATTTCAGGGGGGCTGCCATGTTGCCGAAACGCGTGGGGCTGCCCAGGATCAGCGCCGAGCATTCGCGAAGGTCTTCCAGCGAGGCATAGGGTGAGCCGCTGTCCGGGATGCTGTCTGCGACCGCTTCACAGGTGGCCGATACCGGCGGTACCGTGCGCAGTTTGGCGTCGACACCTGCGACTTCCTCCACGCCGCGCGCGATGCGGCGGGCCATCTCGGAGGTGGCGCCACGTCGGCTGTAATAGAGAATCAGGACTTCGTTCTTCACTGGATAAGCTCCAGTACGCTTTCCGGCGGGCGTCCGATGGCGGCGCCGCTGGCGGTTATCACGATAGGACGTTCGATCAGTTTCGGGCGCTGGATCATGGCCAGAACGAGGGTGTCGCGTGTCAGGCCCGGGTCGTCCAGCGCGGCTTCTGTGTACTCGTCCTCCTGGCGGCGCATGAGTTCACGCGGTTCCTTGCCGAGCAGTTCGAGAATGCGCTCAAGCTCCTCCTTGGTCGGCGGAGTCTTGAGGTATTCCACGACTCTGGGCTCGATGCCGTTCTCGCGCAGCAGTTCGAGGGTGGCGCGGGACTTCGAACAACGGGGATTGTGATAGATGACGACTTCGTCGGCAGCGCTCATGGGTTTTTCGGGCCTCTGGTAATCGGTGGGTGATCGAATGCTTGCTTCGCGGCGGTGTGCGGTACATAGTGTAGGGCTAACGATGCGATGCTGGAGTCGTCGTGTATCGCCGCGATATGCCGCACAGGCACAAGCATAACGATTTGGGTTGCCGATGAGAAAATATCGGATCGCTGCCGTTTCGCTGTTGCTGACGCTGCTGGCCGGGTGTGCGACCGCGCCCGTGCAGGAGATGAGCGATGCCAGGCAGGCCTTGCAGGCCGCGCAGCAGGCCGGAGCGCAGCAGGACGCACCACAGGAATTCGCTCGGGCGAAAGCTCTGATGCAGAGTGCAGAGGATCAGCTTGGCGTCGGAGGGTATCAGAGTGCGCGCAAGCTGGCCGAACAGGCCAAGAGCGCTGCACAGCAGGCTCGAGACTGGGCTTTGAAGAAGGAAAATAAAACGCCCTGAGGCCGCAGTGCCAGGGGCTGGGGCGGAGGCTGATTCGCCCGCTATGCGCCGCGGGCTTTCTTGACACTCCCTGGGCCGAATGCTAGTTTCGCCGGGACTATGGATAGATGCCTAGCAGGTGTGACGGCTGCCTTTCCGAAGGCGCTGAAGCTCCATAAATCTCAATGAAAAAACAATCCTTTGGAGTATCACTATGAAGCTCGGTATGACCCGCGTGATTCTTCTTACGGGTGCCGTACTCTCGCTTGGCCTTGCCAGCGGTTGCGCGACCACCTCTCAACAGTCTGCGCCCCCGGCTGCCGAGCAGAACACCGCCGCCAAGGATGCCGCCGCCCAAGCAATCGCAGATGCCAAGGCGGCCTACGCTGAAGCCGAGGCCAAGGGTTATGCCTGGACTACGACGGGGCCGCTTATCGCCAAGGCCGAGAAGGCATTCAAGGCCGGTGACTATCAGAAGGCTACGGAGCTGGCGAACAAGGCCAAGGCCGAGGCCGAGGCCAGCATCAATCAGTATTACCTTGCCAAGGGGTTGGCCAATCTGCAGCAGTTGCAGAAGATGAAGAGCATGATGAACTCCGATCAACTGGCTCAGCTCAAACAGGCCGAGCAGTATTACAGCGAGTCGAAGGGCAAGCCTCTGTACGACCTGACCGAAAAGCTGCTGGCGGAAATGAAGGGCGCCAAGATGAGCAGCTATAGCGTGGTCAAGGGCGACACCTTGTGGGGCATCGCCGGCAAGACCGATATCTACGGCAATCCCTTCGAGTGGCCGCTGATCTACAAGGCGAATGCCGCCAAGATCCACGACCCGGATCTGATCTATCCCGGTCAGGATTTCACCATCAACCGTCAGGCCAGCCAGGCCCAGATCGATGCTGCGATTCATCACGCCAAGACCCGCGGTGCCTGGAAGCTCGGTGAACCGACCTCCAGCGATCTGGATTACCTGATGAGCGGCCCCGCCCAGTAGACACGCGGTTCCGTTGATGCAGGGCTGGGGTAGCACCCGGGAAAAAGGGAGCCGAAAGGCTCCCTTTTTCTTTGCGCAGCGATTCGTGCCATGGCTGCGAGCCATCGCGGACCTGCCGTTTGCGGTCATGCGGCGTTTCGTCGAGGACCGTTGCATGCAGACCGCCGGCAGCCTGACCTTCACTACGCTGCTGTCGCTGGTACCGCTGGTGGCGGTTACGCTCAGTGTGCTCAGCCTGTTTCCGGCCTTCCAGGAGTTGACCGGGGATCTGCGCAACCTGCTCATGGGGCAGTTGATGCCGACTTCCGGGGAGCTGGTGCAGCGCTATCTGCTGCAGTTCAGCGAAAAGGCCTCACGCCTGACCCTGTTCGGATCCTTGTGGCTGCTGGTGACGGCCGTAATGACGCTGGCGACCATCGATCGTGCGCTCAACGGCATCTGGCGTACGCGGCGCCATCGCAATACGGTGATGGTGTTCATGGTGTACTGGGCGCTGCTTACGCTGGGGCCTTTGCTGCTGGGCGCGGCGATCGCCGGTTCGACCTATCTGTATGCGGTCTACAAGGCGCATGTCTACGAGGGAGTGGCGCACTACTCCGACTGGTTGTTGCTGCGCATGATTCCTCTGCTGCTGGAAACAGTGGTTTTCTTCATGCTGTTCGTGCTGGTGCCGCGTGTGCGTGTGCGCGTGCGTGATGCGTTGATCGGCGCGCTGCTGACGGCCGTACTGTTCGAGATCGCAAAACGCGGATTTGCGATGTACGTGTCCCAGTTCAAGAACTACGAGCTGGTCTACGGCGCATTTTCCGCCATACCGATCTTTCTGATCTGGTTGTATCTGTCGTGGCTGATCGTGCTGGTCGGGGCTGAAGTCACGGCCTGCCTCGGCGGCAATTGCCATCGAAGGAATATTGCCGATACGCGGGCCCGGCGTTCGCTGTGGTTGGCGGCGCGCTTGGTCGTGCGCCTCGGTGCGGCGCAGCGCCGAGGCGCTACGCTGCGATTGGCGCAGTTGCGAGCTGCGGAGCCGATCTTCAGCGAGGGGCAGGTCGAAGGCATGCTGCAGCGTTTGGCGACAGCGCATGTGGTGCGTCAGGTGGTTGGGGGCGATTGGGTGCTGGCACGTGACCTGCATTCGCTGAGTCTGAACGAGCTTTACCGTCTGGGTGATTTCGATCTCAATCCGCAGGGTGCGCGAGGTCACGAGAGTGAGGCCTGGGATTCCTGGCTCGAGGCGCGGCTGGGCGAGGTGCAGGCCGATGTGGCCAGCCGTCTCGACGTGCCTCTGAGTGAAATGCTTGCGGCTGAGGAGCGTAGTGGTGACGGTGGAGAGGCTGGCGATGCATGAGGCTATGCGCTGCGTGGTGCGCGGCAGGGTGCAGGGCGTTGCGTTTCGCGCCGCGACTTGTGCCAGAGCTGAAGAGCTTGGCCTGCGGGGTTACGCGCGTAATCTGTCTGATGGTGGAGTGGAGGTCTATGCGCAGGGTGCGGCCGAGGCCTTGGTGGCGTTGCGCCGCTGGCTGACGGAAGGACCTGCATTGGCCCGGGTGGACGGACTCGAATGCGCCGAGGCGCAGCCCGAGTCCGTCAGCGGTTTTTCGATTCGCTATTGACAGGTCGGGATCGTGCGCTCAGCGTCCACAGCGTTCGCGCAGAAACTCGATCAGGCCGTCCAGGCTGACGTTCTGAGCCTTTTCGTCGTGGCGTCCCTTGTACTCCGCCTGACCGGCATCGAGGCCGCGCTCGCCGAGCACGATGCGATGCGGGATGCCGATTAGTTCAAGATCGGCGAACATCACGCCGGGACGTATTTCGCGATCGTCGAACAGCACTTCGAAACCGGCGTCCGCGAGTTGGGCGTAAAGTGCCTCGGCCGCCTCGCGCAGGCGCTGCGACTTGTGCAGATTGATCGGCGCAAGGGCAACCTGAAAGGGTGATATAGGCTCCGGCCAGATAATGCCCCGCTCGTCGTGATTCTGCTCGATGGCAGCAGCCACTACTCGCGAGACGCCTATGCCGTAGCAGCCCATGGTCATGGAAGCGGGTTGGCCCTGTTCGTCGAGTACGCTGGCCTGAAGCTTTTCGCTGTAGTTGCGGCCGAGTTTGAAGATGTGTCCGACCTCAATGCCGCGTACGATGCGCAGCTTGCCGGCGCCGTCGGGGCTGGTATCGCCTTCGCGTACGTTGCGGATGTCGGCGACAGCCGGCAGCGGCAGATCGCGCTCCCAGTTGATGCCGAAATAGTGCACGTGGTCGATGTTGGCGCCACCGGCAAAATCGGCTGCCAATGCGGCGCTGCGATCCACGATGCAGGGCAGTGGCAAACCCAGCGGACCTAGCGAACCGGGACCGGCGCCGATAGCGGCGCGAATTTCGTCTTCCTCGCCGAAGCGCAGCGGACTGGCGACCTCAGGCAGTTTTTCCGCCTTGATTTCATTGAGTTCGTGGTCGCCGCGCAATATCAGGGCGATAAGTCCGCCGCCTACTGCTTCGCTGGCTTGGACGATCAAGGTTTTGAGCGTGCGTTCGACAGGCAGGTCAAACTGCTCGACCAGCGCTTGGATAGTTTTGGCGTTAGGGGTGTCGACCTTGCGCAATTCTTCGTTCGGGGCGGGGCGTTGGGCCTCGTCTGGGATGGCTTCAGCCTGTTCGATGTTGGCTGCGTAGCCGCTTTCATCGCAGTAGGCGATGGGGTCTTCACCAGTGTCGGCGAGGACATGGAATTCATGCGAGGCATTGCCGCCGATGGAGCCGTTGTCGGCTTCCACGGCGCGGAAGTCGAGCCCCAGGCGGCTGAAGATGTTGGTGTAGGCCTGGTACATGCGCTGGTAGGTCTCGTCCAGAGAGGCGTCGTCCAGATGGAAGGAGTAGGCGTCCTTCATGATGAACTCGCGGGCACGCATGACGCCGAAGCGTGGACGGATCTCATCGCGGAACTTGGTCTGGATCTGGTAGAAATTCAGCGGTAACTGCTTGTAGCTGCGCAGCTCGCGCCGCGCGATGTCCGTGATGACCTCTTCATGCGTCGGGCCGAAGCAGAAATCGCGCTCGTGGCGGTCCTTCAGGCGCAGGAGTTCGGGGCCGTATTTGACCCAGCGTTCGGACTCCTGCCACAACTCGGCGGGCTGCACGCACGGCATCATCAGCTCAAGCGCGCCGGCGGCATCCATCTCTTCACGTACGATGTGTTCGACTTTGCGCAATACGCGCAGGCCCAGCGGAAGCCAGGTATACAAGCCGGAGGCGAGGCGCTGGATCAGGCCGGCGCGCAGCATGAGTTGATGACTGACGATCTCGGCTTCGGCCGGAACTTCCTTGAGTGTCCAGAGCGGGAATGCGGATACGCGCATCGTTAGGGTCCTTCAGATCCTGTAGTTGAGGGAGGCAGGCTGTTAGAACGTACCGCCGTCGTAACCCCAGAGATGGCGTTGCGGCGAGGCGAATTCGATATATATGCGTCCGGGCGGTATGTCGGTGTGCCGCCCGAGCAGCTCGGTCAGCGCGGCCGAGAATTCGGCGGTACGTTCTTCGGGCAGCCCCAAACTCTTGAACTCGACATAGGCGAGTGCCGCCGCGGTGCCGCCGAAACGCATGTGTGGGTTATGCGTCAGACGGAGCATGACGTAGTGCTCGGGTTTGCCCAGCAGTTCGGCGACGGTGCCAGAGGCATCGTCGAGAAGCGCCTGGGCGCTTTCCGGAGCGAGCGCCTGATTGGTTTCGATGCTGAGCAGCGGCATGGTCTGGGGCCTGAGTAGTGCGGACAGGCCCTATTTGCAGCGCTGGGCCAGGAAGTCCTGGGTTTGCTTGAGCCATTTGCCGCGTTCGGCATCGTTTAGCCAATGTGTGCTGCCGCCGGGCATTTTCACCCTGATCCTCTGGCCGGATTTCAGCGCCGCCAGATTGGTGCGTGCGGTATTGCAATCCTGCTTGCTGGCCGGAGGAACCTCTTGCTTGATAGGCTGCGGAGCTTTACCGGGAGCCGCCCCTGATGCTGGTTTGGCCGAGCTGTTTGCAGAAGTGGCGCTGGCGCCCGACACCGTGCTGATCGGCGAGTCCGTGACCTTCTGAGCGTTTTTCTGATCAGATGGCGGAAACTGCGAGAAATGGACGACGCCGTCGGCGTCGGTCCAGCGATAGGCCGCCGCATGAGAACTGACGAGGCATGCACCGAGGGTGAGGCCGAGCAGGCTCGCAACAATTGAACTTGGTCTCATTCTCTGAGTCACCTGATGCGATTCCGAGCGTGGATCGAATATTCTGGCGAGTGTAGCAAAGTCCGGGTTCTGGCACTGCCTGTAGTTACCTGGCGAAAGTCGTGGGTTTCGGCTCCGGACTTGACTATAAGAATATTATTAATTTCTAATATGTTCTCTGTCGAGCTAATCTAGACTTTACCGTGGCGATATCGGCAGACGGGAAAACACCAACAAGAAAACGTTTCTCCAGAGGTTTGAAGCATATGCGGGATACGGCAATGAGCCAGCGAACGTTAGCATTGATCGGTCTGCTGGCGCTGCTGGGATGGAGCAGTGCGGCTTTCGCGCAGCAGCAGGTAACGGCTTTGAGCTTCGGTCAGGCTTGGCAGCAGGCCTTGCAGCAGACGCCGGAATTGCTCAAGTCGCGGGCGCAGGTCGCCGAGGCGCAGGGCGCCGTGAAGGCTGCGCGCGGGCATCTACTGCCCAGGTTGCAGGCCTCGCTGACGGGCAGTGGCTCGAACGGCGGGCTCAACGTGTTCGGCATGAAGCTCAACCAGGGCGTGGCCACATTCAATGACTTCGGGGCAGGGCAGTTCAATCCGACGAACCCTTCAAGCCTCTTCATTGCCCCGGACAATCTGAACAACCCGGGTTGGTACCGGAACTACCAGAGTAAGCTGGAACTACAGATTCCGGTATTCAACGGCGGCAAGGTCTGGGGTTATCTGGACAAGGCTCGGGCGTATCTGCGCGCGGCTCGCCAGGGCGATCAGTTTGCGCGTCAGAAGTTGACGCTGCAGGTGCTGGGGGCCTACGAAGGCGTGCGTGCGGCGCAGGCCTTCGTAGGTGTGGCCGCAAAGGCCGAAGCGGCGGCACAGTCGTACGTGGATATTACCGACAAGCTGTATTCCCGCGGAGTAGTTTCGCGTAACGACCAGCTCCGGGCGCAGCTGAATCTGGGTGATGTGCAACTGCGCCGCAGCCAGGCGCAGGCGCATTTGGGCAAAGCCGTGGAGCAGCTTCGCGTGCTGGTGGGAATGCCCGAGGGCAAGCCGTTGAAGGTTGCGCAGTCGCTCAGCGTGAAACTGCCCGATGCGTCGCTGGTGGATCTGCAGCGTCAGGCGCAAGCCGACAATCCGGGGCTCAGAGCGCTGGAGCTTCAGTTGCAGGGCGCGCGGGCCGGCGTGACCGTGGCCCGCGCCGACTATCTGCCGCATTTCAATGTCGTGGTCAGCCGGGAGTGGAACGATCCTTCTTTCGGTATGGGAGGGCGGCCATCCAATACCGTGGCCGGCGTGCTGTCGTGGAATCTGTTCGACTTCGGCGCGCGTAGCGGGGGCCTGGATCAGGCCAATGCCCAGGTCACGCAGCAGATCGCGCAGCTGCGTCAGGCGCGCGACCAGTTGCGTCTGAAGATCGATTCGGCATGGCGTGACGTGCGCCTCGCGCAGCAGCGGGTGCAGGTACGTGAACTGGCGATCACACAGGCCGAGGAGGCCAGACGCCTGGAGCGCCTGCGTTACGAAAAGGGCGTGGCGACCATGACTGAGCTGCTTGCCGCACAGGCCGAACTGGACAAGGCACGCAGCGAGTTGGTCGCGGCACGCTATCAGGAGGTCATGCAGCGCGCGGGTTTGCTGCTGGGACTCGGACGCCTGACGCCGGATGCGATCGTTGCCAGCGCCGGCGGCGTACAGACGCCCTAAATAACGGTATTCATCATAATTGGCTGGAAAATAAGACAATGTTTAAAAGGATTCACGGAGTGTTCATCGCCACGGGCCTCGCCGCGCTGTTGGGCGGTTGCGGCCATTCTTCGCCCCCCGAGCATGCGCAGGCGAGCGCTGGAGAGGTCGCGGCCGAGGTGGAGACTGTTCGGCAGCAGGCGCTGCCGGTGTATGCGACCTTCCCGGGCAGCGTGGTGTCGGCGGACCAGGTGCAGGTGGCCTCGCGTCTGACCGGCTATGTGCGCAAGCTGTATGTGCACGAGGGGCAGACGGTCAAGAAGGGGCAACTCCTGCTGTCTGTCGATCCGACCGACGTCAAGGGCGGTATCGAGCAGGCCCGCGCGGCGGTGAGCAAGGCCGAGGCCGCGCTGGCCGACGCCAAGGCGAACTATGAACGCTATCAGGCGCTGTATGAGCAACATGCGGTGCCGCAGCAGCGCTTCCAGCAGATCGAGATGGCCTACAAGGTCGCGCAGGGCAACTATGTCGCGGCCCAGTCGGTTTTGCGTACGGCACGGTCGCAGTTGAGTTACTCGGATGTGCGTGCGCCTTTCGCCGGAACCGTGGTCGGCAAGTTTATTGATGCCGGACAATTGGCCACGCCTGGTCAGCCGTTGCTGACCTTGCAGAGTTCGGGCCATCTGCAGGTGCAGGTGCAGATCGACTCGCGCGCTTTCGATCATCTGCGCTTCGGTCAGAAGGTCGGGGTTACCTTCGATGGCAGCGATTTCAAGCGACATACGGTTCAGGGCGTGGTCGAGCGTTTGGTCAACGCGGCTGATCCGATGACGCACTCCCACACCGTGAAGATTGGTTTGAGCGACAGTAGTGGTGCGGCCAGCGGCGACTACGCACGCGTGCAGGTTCCGCTCGGCGATCAGCCCGGTATCGTGGTGCCGGCATCGGCGATGCAGCGACGTGCCGGCATCCAGGGGGTGTTCGTCGTGGACAAGAACGGCAGCGCCGAATTCCGCATGGTGCAGGCCGGCGAATCCATGGACGGCGGCGTCGTGGTGCTGGCCGGCCTGGTGCCGGGCGATCGGGTCGTGGTGAGCAGCCAGGGCGAGTTGTACAACGGCGTCCAGATCAAGGGTGACGGAGCATGAGCGCGGAGGACAACGCAACGCCGCTCAATCTTGCCGGGCGGCTCGCCAAAGGTTTCCTTAGCTCCAAGATTACTGCCCTGATCATGCTGGCGCTGACGCTGTTCGGCGCCCTGGCGATCAGCGTGACGCCGCGTCTCTACAACCCCGAGATCGTGGTGCCTGCGGCGTCGATCTTCGTCATGCGGCCGGGCAACACGCCGGAGGAAATCCAGAACACGGTAGTCAAGCCGCTCGAGTCGCTGATGGCCGGCCTGAAGGGCGTGGAGCACACCTACGGCTATGCCGTGAACGACATGGGTGTGGTCACCGTGCAGTTCCAGGTCGGAGCCAACGAGGAGCAGAGCCTGCTGCTGCTTTACAACCAGCTGATGCGCAATATGGACAGCCTGCCGGCGGGTACCATGCAGCCGCTGGTCAAGAGCATCGGCATCACCGACGTGCCGGTGACCACGGTCACGCTGAGTTCGGGCAAGCTCAACGGCATGCAGTTGCGCGAACTGGGACTGCGTTTCCTGGAACAGCTGCGCAGCGTGCCCAATGTGGGTAACAGCTCGGTGATCGGCGGCCAGCAGCGCGCGGTCCGGATCGATATCGATCCGCGCCGCCTGGCCAACGCCGGGCTGAGCCTGGATCAGGTGATCAAGTTGCTCAAGGCGTCCAACGTGGTTATGCCTGCAGGCGATTTGGTGAACAACAACCGCCAGTATGAGCTGCGCGTGAACTCTGCGTTCAGCGGCGTCGAGCAACTAGGCGACGTCATCGTCGGGCAGGCCAATCGCAAGCCGGTGTTCCTCAAGGACGTCGCGACGATTAGGATGGGTCCGCTTCACGATACCCAGTACGCCTCCCTGGCTTTCGGGCCGGCGACCCAGGGGGTACGCGCAGGCGATCCGCGACCCGCGGTGACCCTGGCGATCGGCAAGCGCTCCGGGGCCAATGCGGTCACCGTCGCCAACGGCGTGTTGGATAAGCTGCACCAGCTCGAGCGCGAGGCCCTGCCGCAGGGCGTGCACGTGACCGTCACACGCGACTACGGCAGCCGCGCCGACGATGCGGTGAACACGCTGATGGAGCATCTGGCGATCGCCATCGCCGTGGTGGCCTTCATCCTGCTGTTTTTCCTCGGCTGGCGCGAGGCGATCATCGTCACCCTCACGGTCCCGCTGACGCTGTTCGTGGTGCTGGGCGTCGGCTGGATGGTGGGGCAGACCATCAATCGCATTTCCCTGTTCGCGCTGATCCTGTCGCTGGGCCTGCTGGTGGACGCGGCGATCGTGGTGATCGAGAACATTCACCGTCATTTGCATCACGGCGAGGGCAATAAGGATTTCGGCGCGCTGCTGGTCAACGCCACCAACGAGATCGGCAATCCGACCAATATCGCGACCATCGCGGTCATCCTGGCTTTCGTCCCTATGGCTTTCGTGTCGGGGATGATGGGGCCGTTCATGCGCCCGATCCCGATCAACGTGCCGGTGGCGATGGTCGCTTCGCTGGTGCTGGCCTACATCGTCGTGCCGTGGACTGCGTACCGCTGGCTCAAGGGCAAGGCGCTCAAGTCGCTGGCTGCCGTACCGACGCTGGACGACGAGCCGCAGGCCAAGGAC
Source organism: Acidihalobacter sp. (assembly GCF_037381185.1). Lineage (NCBI taxonomy): Bacteria > Pseudomonadati > Pseudomonadota > Gammaproteobacteria > Chromatiales > Ectothiorhodospiraceae > Acidihalobacter > Acidihalobacter sp. The sequence continues at coordinate 5 of NZ_JARRQY010000028.1, read as the reverse complement.
TGGTT
>NZ_JARRQY010000027.1:0-39037 GCF_037381185.1 Acidihalobacter sp. | reverse complement strand
GATACCCGCCTCGGCTAGGCGTTCACTGTAGCGAATGCTCACATATTGCGATCCGCGGTCGCTGTGATGGATCAGGGCGTGGTCGCGCTCGGGCTGACGGGCGTACAGGGCCTGCTCCAGCGCATCGAGCACGAAGTCGGTGGTCATGGTACGACTGACGCGCCAGCCGACGATGTGGCGGGCAAACACGTCGATGACGAAGGCGACATACACCCAGCCCTGCCAAGTCGAGACGTAGGTGAAGTCGGAGACCCATAGCTGGTTGGGACGCTCGGCCGTGAACTGGCGGTTGACCCGATCCAGGGGGCACGGTGCCGCGGGGTTGCTGATCGTGACGGCAGATCGGCTCGACCCCAAAGGCGTCGCGATGTTGATCGATGTACGCGTAGCGGCTTACGACTTGAGCTTGCGGTCGAGCTCCGCCTGGGCGAAAAAAGCGCTGGCCGTGCGCAGAATCTCGTTGGCCCGGCGCAACTCCTTGTTCTCGCGCTCCAGCTCCTTGATGCGCTGGGCTTCGGCGGTGGTCGTGCCCGGGCGCGCCCCAGCATCGATCTCTACACGTTTGACCCATTCCAGCAAGGGGATGAGGTTACTCAGCAGTTGGTTCTACGTCGAGTTCTGGGAGCTGACGCCGCAGCTGGTCAAGGCAGTCTATATCGGGTTGGCCGTACTGTGCTGCGGACTCATCGTAATGGGATTGTTCCTGTTCTATCTCAAACTCCGCAACGCACGACAGAAATGAGATTCAGCGAGGGTATGTCCTGATTGTCGCTTGGCGCCGGATTGTTTGGGTGCCGTGCATGGTTCAGGGTGTGAGTCCGTCATGTCTGCGGTCTATCCTGCCGAATAGACGAACAGCCCATTGCACTTGCCATAGATAGTCGCCACCACCGCAGAACTGCGGTCCGCGGTGGTGGCGATGCCGGTGTGTGTAAAAGGCATGGTGGCAGCTCCTTCAGCGTACCCGCGCTGAAAACGACGTGCTGCTCGATCTGCGCTGCCGTACGCATGCTCGTGCTTAGCTCAGAAAGGATGGATCCAGTGCACGTTGAGGACTTCGCCGCGTCCGCGGTTGCGGGCCATGGTCTGGAAGTAGGCGTTGACCATCAGAATGTTGTGCTTGTTGATTTTCCAGAACACGCCGGGGCCGATGGCGAACAGCGAGGACTTGCCGGTATCGCCGAACGAGGCACCGTCAGTGGTCGTGCCATTGTTGTAGGTGAACTTGTCCTTGGTGAACTGCTTGAAGTAGTAGCCGTTGATGCCGACGTTGACGTTGTGGGTAACGGCGTAGGAGGTGGCGAAATTGACCCAACCAGCCTGGCCCGCCTGCGCCTTGTTGATGGTTGGAGGAACGCCGCTAGGATCGTTGTTGGCGAAGTTGTACAGATAGTTGAAGCGTGCGCTGATCTCCAGCTTGGACGTCGGCAGCCAGGTCATCGCCCAATACGGATTGAAGGACCAGAAATGGGCGCCGGGGTTGATGTCCTTGTCGGAACTGTACTTGCCGGTCGGCGCGATGACGTCCACCTCGAAACGCTGAGAGAACACCGGGCGATGACCGCTGAATGCCGGATTCATCTGCAAATAGACGCCCCAGGTGGTGTCGCCGAAGCCGTTGCCGTTGTCGGTCAATTTGATCGGGCTGGAGGCATCAAAGCTACTGTTGAAGAACAGATACGGTATCAGCACGGTGAAGCCGACATGACCTTGGCCGTTGAGCAGGGTATAGGGGGTGGTGTACGCGAATTGGTTAATGATCAGCAGATCGCTGATGCGAGGGCTCTTGAACTCTGGGCTGTTGCCTCCGCTGTTGTCCGTGATATGCGTGGAGTTGGCGTACTGGTAGTAGCCAAGGTAGCTCCAGCCGGGTTTGGTTGCACCGAACCCATCGAAGAAACTGGTACCGCCCAGGTTGATGCCGTTGGGTTCCTGGTTGCCGGCAGCCATGGCCTGTACGCTCCCAAGTCCGATGAAAATGAACAGGGCGGTCAGCGTTTTCTGCACAATCCTATACATATAAAATTCTCCTCCCGCGTCGGTTTTTTTCAACCGCTTCATATGATGGTTATGGCGTCTGTCGAAGATCGCCTTTTTCCGCGCAATGCGTAATGTTTTTATTGGTGTCGCTCCGTTCCTCCGCCGAGGCTTCTATGCTCAAGGTCTACTGTCCACGCGTTGAATTCAGTATTCGAATGGTTTCGAAACTGTACGATTAGCGTCGTTATACCGTGGTATATGTGGTAGGTGTTCCGCAGGACTTTGATTTATTAAATCGGCCATGCAGCTCGATATTCTCGACATGAATGTGCCGATTTATTGATATAATTAGCAGTCTTTTATTGTTGAATAAAATTGAATTGGAATTGAATCCAATTCAATTTTTGGATAGCGCAGGAGGTTTCTAGATGGTCGGGAGATTATGTTCTCCGCGGCACGATTCGCGCAGATATTGAATGAAGGTTTCCTGTGTTGCGGTCGGTCTCCAGTTGCGCCTGAAGGTCATGCCTATCGGGCGCTTCATGTCCTGCATGTCGATGGACAACGGGGCCAGTCCCATGTGCTTTTCGTGTCGGATCTGATGCTCGGAGATCAGAGTCAGTCGTTCGCTCTCCAACAGCAGCCCACGAATCAGGATCAGGGAGCTGGATTCGATCAGACCTGTGGGGAGAGGAGCATCGATGCTCGCTAGCATCGTTTCGAAATATTCGCGTGTGGGCGCGCCTTTTCGCGGAACCGCCCAGGGGTAGCCGGCGATTTCCGACAGGGGGATGTTCTTACGGCTGCTCAGGGGATGGTCGACTCTTGCCACCACTACCAGAGGGTCATCGAACAGCGGTTCCTGGGTGATGTCGTCAACCGGGAGAGGCAGGCGAAGCGCACCTATGAGCATATCGATTTCACCATGGCGTAGCCCATGGAGGAGGTCGACATACGGGCCATCGACCACATTGATACGGACCTCGGGACGCAGTCGGGTGAGTTCGTTGATGGCGCATGGAAGAATGTAGCTGCGAGCGAGTGGCATCGTACCGACGACGATTTGTCCGGTATCGAGTCCCTGCAGTTCTGCGACCTCGGAAAACCCCTGCTGCAGTTCGGCGAAAGTGAGTTTGGCGTATTGCGCGAGGAGGGTTCCGGCGCGCGTGAGATCGATGCCCTGGCTCGTTTTCTCGAACAGTGTGATCTCCAGCAGACGTTCCAGGTCGCGCGCCGCTCGATGCAGAGAAGGCTGGGATATGCCGACGGTGCGGGCGGCTAGACTGAAGTTTTTCGCCACCGATACGGCGACCAATGCACGCAGTTGAGTGGTGGTCAGAAGCTGGTCGAAGTTACCTTGCCGGCGAGAGTTCTTCTTGAGTCCGAGACGGGCAGCTTCGTTCGACCCGGTGCGCAGGTGATCGAGGGCCCGATTGACGCGATCGAGAAAGAGGGAGCCCGCCTGGGTCGTGAACATGCCGTCGCTGTGCCGGTCGAAAAGCGCGGTGCCGAGTGTGCGTTCGAGCTTGGCTATCGCCTGAGTGATGGCCGGTTGGGAGAGGTATACGCGCTGCGACGCCAGACTGACGCTTTTCGTGTTGGCTACCTCCCGAAAAGCTCTAAGGTGACGGAAGTTGAATGTCGGCGCTTCTCTGTTCATCGATATATACCCGTGGCGTAAAGTTGAATGCACATGGCAAAATATTATGCGGTGACTTGCATCCTTTGCCGCATTTTCATATGGGTATTTCCTTGGGTGACTCTAGGAAAGCGCAGAATAAATCCTGGTTTACGCTATTTCTAAGGATTGCTGAATGTTCGTCCCATTGTCAGTCCGCCTGGCATGTGTCGCCGACTCATTCAATCTGTCCGTTGTGAGCGTGTGTCTCTTTAATTCATTTCGCCTCCGGTTTCCTGAGAGAGGCTGGCTGTTATCAGGTAAATCAGGCCGATTAGGCAGGTGGTCACAGCCAATATGCTGGGCAGATCCAAGGCTTGTTTGGAAAGAAATGAAACCAGCACCGGCAGCGCGCCGCCTGCTGAAAACCCCACGTTCCACGAAACGGAAGTTCCGGTTGATCTGAGCCGGGTTGGAAAGCGCTCGTTCAGAATTATGAGCAATGGCGCATAGCAGAAGGTGCCTACGCCGCTGAGGACTATTGTGATGGCTGCTGCAACCAAAATGCTGCTGACGTGGCCCAGCACCAGGTACATCGACGGCAGGATCAGCGTGCTGCAGACGCCGTAGATGACGATGGCCTTCTTGCGCCCGATCAGGTCGGTCAGCAGGCCGGCCAGGACCGATGAGATGATGACGGACAGAGCGGAGAGCAGCAGGATCGAGGCTACTGTGGTTCGCGGTATTCCGTTGACGATTCGCAGAAAGACCGGGAGATAGCCGGAAGTCAGATACGACATGCCCCCGCCGGCGAAAGTGAGTACTACGCTGGCCGCTACGGTGCCGAGAAAGCCGCCTCGGAGAAGCGTCTTCAATGGGGCCGAGGGTGCCGAGGAGCGCTTTTGAGTTTCGTCGAGCAGGCGTTGGCCTTCCCACATGGGGGATTCATGTAGCTTGAGGAAGATCAGCAAGCCGAGGGCCGAACTCAGAAGCCCCGAAAAAAACATGAAACGCCAGCCCCAAGCTTCAAACGCGGCGCCGGGGAAACACCATGAAGTGAGCAGGAATATCGCGGATGCGAGCAATTTCCCCAGGCCGGAACCGCCGCCTGTAATGATGCCGGAGGTCAGTCCTCGCCACCTTGGAGAGATGGATTCGGTGCCGATGGTGTGGGTCGATGCGACCATGCCGCCCATGAAGATGCCCTGAGTCAGGCGCAAGGCGATGAACAGTAGCGGCGCTGCTATTCCGATTTGTTCGATCGTGGGCAGGGCTCCCATTGCGGCGGTCGCCAGGCCTACGCCGATCGCTGCGATGATCATCGCTTTGCGCCGCCCGCGCCTGTCGGCGTACGGCCCGAAGATGATCGCGCCGACCGGACGCATCAGCAGCGTAGCGGTGAATGCCGCATATACGCCGGTCAGAGAGAGCATCGGTGACGTGGAAGGAAAGAATACCTTTGCCAGAACCGGGGCTACGTAGAGCAGGATGAATAGATCGAACAGGTCGAATGCCCATCCGAAACAGGAGAAGGCGACAGCGGATAGTGCCTTGCCGTCATTCGTCGCCAATTCGCCGGTCGTTGTGTTCGCGGATGAGTGCACTCTTTCTCCTGGGATCAAAGGGCTATGGACAGGGTCGGCATGCGCTTGGGGTGGTGACGGTCCGCCGGACGGTGGTGTCGCTATCGGGCTGCTGCGTCGGCTGTGCGAAGCGCTCGTAAACGTGGGCAGGCGAGCGTTTCAATGAGGAGCTTCTGAGCCGATCGGTCAGACGGCGGCCATCACCGTCGGCCATCAACTGCGGGCGGCGATGCGATGCCACTCTTCAGCGTGCAAGGCCTGCTGGCAAGTCCTCGTCGGTTTTGTTCCGGCATGGCCTTGAGCCAGTACGTGCCGGGGCAATGGGGTAGCGATGCCGGTGACGGGCGAGATGATGCGCATCACGGAAGGGGTGAATCCTCGCAGTTCGCTCAATCCCTTCTGCGGGAAGACGTTCGATCGGCCACGGCCGAAATTCCATGCACTGTTCTGCATGCTCATCCCTCTCCTCCTGCGAACGGTCGGGCATTTCCGGCAAGGCCGCCCGGCCATTCATTTTGTAGTTTTAGGTGCGTTTTCTTTGAATCTATAGCGATTGGTCTGGAGGGCACTGTTCATAGGGGCGCTCCTCAGATGACTATCGATCGTTTAGCTCTTCAAAACGAGTCTTGCCTATGTTTGGCAACGTATTTGAGGGGCGTATTCAATGAATTGTCACTCTCAAAGTATTCATTGAGGGGGGAGGAAAGCTATTCCAAATCTTTCAATTTATCATAAGTATTTGCTATAGGACGGTATGTGACGGATGGCGTTTGAGCGTTGCTTGGATAGCTGGAATGCGGGCGAGGGGGGGCTCGGAGGCGCGGTGGGAGAGCGGCCACTGCGCATCCGAGCGATGGGGATGCCGGGTTGAATCAGCCTTCGGCGAAATGCCCGGTGTCCACGAGCTGCTGAGAGGTGTCGATGACGAGCGAACCGTTGACGACTCTCGATACGCAGGTGCATATACGCTGCCCGCCTAGTTCCTGATGCTGACGTTCGCTATAGAAGACGTCGCGGTGATCTATTTCGCCGTCGCATTGCAGGACTTTCACGCTGCACAGGCCGCATTCGCCGTGTTCGCAGTCGTAGAGTACGTCGTCGACGCCGTTGTCGATCAAGGCTTGCAGCAGCGATTGGTCCGCCGCCACGGTGAGACGCAGATCGTGGTTCGCCACTTCGACCTCGAACTCTTCCGCGGGATGGCGGCCGCTGCTGGCGAAGGTTTCGAAGCGCAGCCGCGAGGCGTCGCGGCCGGCCGCAGCCCAGGCTCGCTGGAAGTCCTCCCGCAGCGATAGCGGGCCGCAGATGTAGAGTTCGGCGTCGTCTGCCAGGCCTTCGATCTCATGTGCAGGATCGATGCGTTCGCCCCGTTCGCCGACGAAGATCTGCAGACGATCGCCCAGGCTTGCGCGCAGTTCATCCTCGAAGGCCAGTTGTGAAGCCTGGCGTGCGGCGTACAGCAGGCGCAGGCGCGAGCCCTTGCGCGCCAGGGCGAGCGCCATGCCGAACAGCGGGGTGATGCCGATGCCGCCGGCGATCAGCAGGTATTCGGGCGAGCCGTAGGCGAGCGCGAACATGTCTTTTGGAGCCGAGGTCTGCAGGCGCGCCCCCGGTTCGAGCGACCACAGATATCTGGAACCGCCATGGCCATCGGCCCGGTTCTTTACGGCGATGCGATAGGTGGTGCTGGCAGAACCGTCGCCGACCAGCGAGAAGGAGCGCACCTCTGGCTTGCCGTCGACCATGACCTGGACGTCCAGATGGCTGCCGACACGATAGGGCAGCGCCCCGTCCTCGGGCACGAATTCGAACAGTCGCACGTCGTCGGCGACGTCATGGATGGCGTGCAGCAGGGCGGGTGACCAGGATTCCTGTACGGCCATTGTCTGTTTCCTCCTTGGTGATGGTGTTCAGCGCTCTGCGGCGCGTTGGATGAGTCTGAGTTCCGGTACGCTGGCCATCGCCTTGCGATTGTCCAGAACGACCCGAAGATTCTGTTTGGCTATGCGGGCGTGCTCGCGGGCGATCTCTTCGGCGCGCGTCCCTTCGCCGGCGGCGATGGCATCGATCAGGCAGCGGTGCTGATGCTGCGCGATGAAGAGGATTTCATGGGATTCGGGCAGGCCGGCCTGGGCCATGAGGAACGCGCTGGCGGAGGCGAAGGGCAGGGCGACGATGCGTTCCAGCGAGCGGTTCAGCACATCGCTTCCCGCCAGGCCGGCGATCACGGCGTGAAAGCGCTCGTTGGCGGCCATGTAGCGCTGGAAGTCGTCGATGTCGAGCTGCTTGCGCCGGACGACCCGGTCCAGCGTCGCGAGGCAGTCACGTAGTTCGTCGAGGGCCGCGTCGTTCGGCGAGGCTTCCGCCGCCATGCGAGCGGCCAGGCCCTCGACCGTGCCGCGCAGCTCGATCGCGTCGTATGCGTCCTGCTCGCGAATCACCGCGACGCGGTAGCCGCCGCTGGGCAGCGATTCCACCAACCCCTCGTGCTCCAGCTTGGCCAGGGCGCTTCTGATAGGCGTGCGCGAGACCCCGAGGCGTTCCACCAGAACGGGTTCGGACAGTCGTTCGCCCGGGGCCAGCCGCGCCTCCAGGATCAGCTCCCGGAGCCGCAGCACCGCTTTCAGACTTTGCTGCATGGTCTTGCCCGGCGCCGGATCAGCTGCGCGAGACCAGGCGCACCGGCTTCTCCTCGACCGCAGGCTGTTCCTCGCGTTCCGCGTCCACCATGCGTTCGATGAGTCGGCGCGCCCATAGGGCTGCGGCGTCGATGTTCAGGTTGTAGAAGGGGGTGCGCGCGTGCCGTTCGATCGCCTTTTGCTGCGCTTCAAGCACGTCCACGTCCTGTTCGTAGACACCGTTGCCGTCGTTGACGTGCGCCAGATGCAGCTCCGTGGTCCAGCGCTGGTCGTCGAGGTGGTGGTCGCGCACGAAGTTCCAGAAGTAGTGACAGCTGCTCTCGGTTTCCGGCGTGATCGCAGCGAGGAAGAAGCCGCTGACGCCTTGCGAGCGGTCGCCTTCCGGTGCGCCGGTGCCGGCAACGGCGACGCCGACGTCGCCGGCGACGGTTGACGGAGCCTGGAAGTGGATGATGTGCCAGCGGTCCACGAGACCCTCGCGGCCCAGTTGCCGTGCCCAGAACGGCGGCGCGTCGATGTCCTTCATCCAGCGGGTGATGGTCACCTCGCGGTCGGTGTGGCCGACTTCGAAGGGGACGCGGGTGATGGCTTCGTGCCCGATGCTGCCGGCGTGCACGTAGGTCTCGTGAGTGAGGTCCATGAGATTGTCGATCACGAGCTGGTAGTTGCACTTGAGGCTGTAGAACGTGCCGCCTTCGCCGGCCCAGGCCGGATCGTCGTTCCAGTGGAAGTCGGGAATAAGGTCTGGGTCGGCCAGCGCCGGGTTGCCCGGCCAGACCCATACCAGCCGGTGGCGTTCGACAGCCGGGAAGGAGCGGACGCAGGCCGAGGGGTTCACCGTCTCCTGCGAGGGCATGTATACACAGCGGCCGTTGCCGTCGAATTCCAGGCCGTGGTAGCCGCACACGAGATTGTCGCCGTTGAGCTTGCCCATCGACAGCGGCAACAGGCGGTGCCAGCAGGCGTCCTCCAGCGCGACGACGTCGCCATCAGTGCGACGATAGAGCACCAACTCCTTGTTGCACAGGGTTCTTTTGCTGATTTCGTGCTTGATTTCGTGGTCCCAGGCAGCGGCGTACCAGGCATTCTGGGGGAATGATGTGGTGTTCATGGCCTTCTCCTCGTAGTGGCGGCGTCAGGTGCGCGACAGGCGCTTCCGCTTTCTCGTATTTGCCCGTCCGTGTCTTGCCGGCGGGCTTTTGTATACAGATAGGCCCTGTGCGGGAGACCGTCAAAGATATTCTTCGTCGGCAGCTATTGGGTTTTGATATGGATGGGGGAAAACCACGTCATGCCCGGGGAGGGCAAGCGGGGCGCAGAGGCCGGTGTCGGGCGAGGCGCGAGCGGGGGTGCGCCCGGAGACGGACGCACCCAGGAGGTATTCAGGACCAGTAGAGGCGCAGGGGATTGTCGACGAGCAGGCGCTGCTGGCTGGCGGCGTCAGGGGCGATGCGGGGGATGACGTCGACCAGACCGCCGTCGTCCGGCATATGCGATTTCATGTTGGGGTGAGGCCAGTCGGTGCCCCATAGAGCCCGGTCGGGGAAGCGTTCGACGAGGTGGCGCGAGAAGGGGACGACGTCGTCGTATCCGGGTGGTCCGGACAGGCTCAGGCGTTCGGGGCAGCTCACCTTGGTCCAGATGTTGGCGTTCTCTTCCAGCAGGCGGACGAATCGCTGGAAATCCGGGTGCTGGACGCCCTTGGCGATGTCGGGGCGTCCCATGTGGTCGACCACGATGGGGGTCGGCAGCTGCTTCAGAAAGGGCGTCAGCTCTTCCAGGTCCTGCGCTTCGAAATAGACCACGATATGCCAGCCGAGGCTGGCGATCTTTTCGGCGATGTCGAGGAACACCTCCTTCGGCGTCGCGTCGACCAGCCGTTTGACGAAGTTGAAGCGCACCGCGCGTACGCCGGCCTCGTGCATGGCGCGCAGCTCGTCGAGCTGGATGTCCGGGCCGACCACGGCCACGCCGCGAGCCTTGTCGCCCGCGCTTTGCAGGGCGTCGACGAGGGCGCGGTTGTCGCGGCCGTGACAGGAGGCCTGCACGATCACGTTGCGCTCGAACCCGAGGAAGTCGCGCAGCGCGAACAGCCGTTCCTTGGGCGCGTCGCACGGTGTGTACTTGCGTTCCGGGGCGTAGGGGAACGCGTCGCCGGGGCCGAAGACGTGACAGTGCGCATCGACGGCGCCGGGTGGCGGCACGTAACTCGGTTTCGACGGATTGGGGTGGAACGGAAGGTAGTCTGGGTCCATCTGTGGGTTCCTTGGAACGGGGACGTCAGCGGCCGAAGACCGTGCCGTCGAAGAGCTTGCGCGCGGTGCGCAGCAGCGCGGCGCTGTTCACTGCGCCGGCGCCGTCGAGTTCGAGCAGCACCGTGGTCTCGCCGCTGGGCTGTTCGATGCGCATTTCCTTGGCGCTGCCGAGCGGCACTTTGGCAGCTTCGGCGGCCGGCGAATCCGGCAGCAGGCAGGCGGTGGCTACGCTCACCGCGCCGAGCACGCCGATGGAGGCGTGGCAGCGGTGGGGAATGAAGGTGCGGGTGGACACGGCGCCGCCGCTGCGTGGTGCGCTGACCATGCTCATCTTCGGCACCGACTTTTCGCGTACGTCGCCCAGGTTCATCAGCGGGCCGGCCTGCAGGCGGATGGACTCCAGGCGACTCTTGAGCGCCGTGTCGGCCTCCAGCGCCTCGCGGCTTTCGTCGCCGCGGATACCGAGGTCGGTGGCGCGCATGACCACCGTGGGCATGCCGTTGTCGATGCAGGTGACTTCGACGCCGTCGATCACGTCGACCGCGTTGCCGGTCGGCAGCAGCGCGCCGCAGCTGGAGCCGGCCGTGTCCTTGAAGGTGACGTAGACCGGGCTGGCCGTGCCGGGTACGCCGTCGATGCGCGCATCTCCGGCGTAGGCGACCTTGCCACCCGGGGTCCTGATGCGTGCCACGGCGGTCTGCCCCGTGTTCACCATGTAGATGGTGACGGCGGTTTCGCCGTCCTCGGCGGGCACCAGCCCACGCTCGATGGCGAAGGGGCCGACTCCGGCAAGGATGTTGCCGCAGTTCTGAACATCGGTGACGATGGCCTGATCGACGAACACCTGCAGGAACAGGTATTCGACATCGACGCCTTCGCGCGCCGAGGGACTGACCACGGCCACCTTGGAGGTCAGCGGATCCGCGCCGCCCATGCCGTCGATCTGGCGCGGGTCGGGGGACCCCATGATCTCCAGCAGGAAGGCGTCGCGGCGCGCGGTGTCGGCTGGCAGCTCGTCGGCGAGAAAGTATCCGCCCTTGGAGGTGCCGCCGCGCATCCACATGCAGCGCACCGCCTCAGACATACTTGAGTCCTTTCTCGGCCAGGCGTCCGCGCATGTCGTAGATGTCGAGGCCCAGTTCGCCGGCCGCCAGCCGGGCGCGCTTTTTCTCTTCCTTGGCGACGCGTGCGCGCGCCTTGTCCAGCACCTCGGCCGCCTCTTCGCGGCGCACCACGCACACGCCGTCGTCGTCGGCGACGATCACGTCGCCGGGATTGACCAGCGCGCTTGCGCAGACCACCGGCACGTTGACCGAGCCCAGGGTCTCCTTCACCGTGCCCTGTGCGAAGACTGCCTTGGACCAGACGGGAAAGCCCATCTCGGTGAGATCGCGGATGTCGCGCACGCCGCCGTCGATGACCAGCCCGACGCCGCCGCGAGCCTGCATGGATGTGGCGAGCAGGTCGCCGAAGTAGCCGGCGTCGGAGGGCGAGGTCGGCGCCAGCACCAGAATGTCACCGGCCTGCACCTGTTCGATGGCGACGTGCACCATCCAGTTGTCGGCCGGCGGGGCGGAGATCGTCACCGCGGAAGCGGCGAGCCGAGCACCGGAGTAGATCGGGCGCATGTAGGAGGCCAGCAGGCCCTTGCGTCCCTGCGCCTCGTGAACCGTCGCCACGCCGCATTCGCCCAGCCCGGCGATGACCTGCGGGTCGGCCCGCTCGATGTGCTGCACGACGACGTTCATCACAGCTCGTCCACGGTGCGCGGATAGATCGACTGGAAGCCCTCGGCGTACTTGGCGTTGCGTCCGCCGGCCTGGCCGCCGGAGTTGCGCCGGAAATGGTTGGCCCGGTTCTCGGCCTGGTTGGTGTAGTAGTGCCAGAGATGCTCCTGACCCTGCATGCATTCGATTGCCGCGCGCTTCTTATCCCATACGTCGGTGATGTCGAGGAACACGTCGGGCTTCCAGCCCATCTGTTCCGTCTGGTGGGGCTCGAACAGATACAGTTGCGGCGCACCCAGCACTTTCTCTCCGGGGTTGTGGCCCCAGGCTTGGGCGATCATGCGGCATTCCATCGCCATCTTGGTGGCATAGGAGTGATCCGTGTTGTAGGGGTCGTACAGCGAATGGCTCATCATGAACTTCGGCTGTACTTTGCGGATGAGGTCGGCTAGGCGGAACTTGGCATCGCGATCCATCTCGAGGGGGTAGTCTCCCAGATCGAAGAACTGGATGTCGTGCGCGTCCAGGGCCTGCGCGGCCGCTTCGGCTTCCTTGCGGCGCTCGGCCTTGACCTGCTCCAGCGTGTAACCGCCCTGTTTCCAGAGCTTGGCGGATTCGCCGCGTTCGCCATAGGAAAGACACGCGATGGTGACTTCGTAGCCCTTTTGTTGATGCAGTGCGATGGCGCCGCCCGCGCGCCAGACGAAATCAGCGGCGTGTGCGCTGATGACGAGCGCCGTACTCTTGTTCGTCATGTGGTGACCTCCGAAGTCCTGATGTTGAATCGCTTTCCATGCACTATTGAAGTATCTATCGCGGTCCTCGCATCTGCATTTCAATCTCCTGGTTTTCTTATAAGAAATTGCTATTGAAGATATTTTCTATCGCCATTTTGGAATCCGTTCAGGCTGCCGAAAAAGGATGAGAAGACGCCGGAAATGGCACAATGCCGTGCGCTTTCCTCTCCGTCCTGTATGCATGTTTTCGGGGTTCGGCAGGGCCTGTTCGACGCGCTGGAGCATCGGTGCTCAAGGCCGCCTAGAGTGATTTTGCCTATTGATGATGGGTCTTCTGTGCTGCCGCTTCCCACCTGTCTATTTGGAAATTGAATAGCCTTGGAGGGTATTCAATTTTTCGCGCTGCTGAATGAATGCTACTTCTTAGGAATACCTTACGTGGTCGATACTAGGACAGGATTTCCATGGTTGCAGCGGCAGAGGACTATCTCGGGTTCATCGGTTTCGGCGAGGCCGCTTCGGCTTTCGTCGAAGGTTGGGGCGCGCAGCGGCCGGGCCGCCTCACGGCTTATGACATCAAGACGGATGCCGGGGATTCGGAGCTTCGTGCGGCGAAGCGCGCGGACTATGCACGCTGGGAGGTCGCCGGCTGCGACACGCCGGCCGAGGCGCTGGCGGATCGCAGTCTCGTATTCTCCCTGGTGACCTCGGACCAGGCGTTTGCCGCAGCCGAAACTGCCGCGGGCGGCATCGCGCGCGACACGCTGTATCTGGACTGCAATTCCTGTGCGCCCGGCACGAAGCGGCGTTCGGCGAAGCTGATCGAACTGGCCGGTGCGCGCTACGTCGACGTTGCGGTGATGGCGCCGGTGCACCCGGCACTGCACAGGACGCCGCTGCTGTTGAGCGGTCCGCACGCAGAGCCGGCCAGACAGCGCCTGACCGAGCTGGGCATGGTCGCCGAAGTCGTTCCCGGCGATGTCGGTGCGGCTTCGTCGGTGAAGATGATCCGCAGCGTGTTCGTCAAGGGCCTGGAAGCCTTGGTCGCCGAGGGTGTGCTGGCCGCTTGCGCGGCGGGTGTCGACCAACGGGTTCTGGATTCGCTGGAGGCGAGCTATCCAGGCTTCGGCTGGAAGGAGCGCTCGGCCTACATGCTGGAGCGGATGACCACGCACGGTATCCGGCGCGCCGCGGAGATGCGCGAAGTGGTGCGGACGGTGGACGATCTGGGCCTGAGCAGCGACATGGTGCGCGCGACGGTCGAATGGCAACAGCGGGTCGGTGAGCTGGGCATACGTGCCGAGCCGGGCGACTACCGGCAGCGCGCCGAAGCGGTGCTGCAGCGGCTGCGTGAAAAATAACAGAGCAGGAGGAGAAGCAGAGTGACGAGCGTGGAAGAACCTTATGAGGACATACCCGGAACGTATGTCTTCGATGCGCAGCGGTCCCGCCAGGGCTATCACCTGAACATGTTCTGCATGTCGCTGCGGGATGCGGCGAACCGCGAGGCCTTCAAGGCGGACGAAGCGGCCTATCTGGATCGATTCCCGATGACGCCGGAGCAGCGCACGGCGGTGCTCCAGCGCGAGTGGAACGAGATGCTGCGCCTCGGAGGCAATATCTACTACACCTCGAAGCTCGCCGCGACGGATGGACTGACCTTCCAGGATCTCGCCTCGATCATGACCCATATGGGACGCGACGCCTACCGGGAGATGATGGTGACGGGAGGCCGCTCCATCGAAGGCAACCGCAGCAAGGCGGAGTGGAAAAATCATGGCTAAGGTAATCGCTGGAGTGGCGACCTCGCACGTGCCCGCGATCGGCGTGGCGATGGATCAGGGCAAGACCGAGGAGCCGTACTGGAAGCCGGTGTTCGCCGGCTACCAGAAGTCCAGGGAATGGATCGAGGAACTCAAGCCGGATGTGGCCATCGTGGTGTACAACGATCACGCCACGGCCTTTTCGCTGGAGGTGATTCCCACCTTCGCCCTCGGTTGCGCGGACGAGTTTCAGCCTGCGGATGAAGGTTGGGGGCCGCGCCCGGTGCCGGTCGTCAAAGGGCACCCGGAGCTTGCCTGGCACATCGCGCAGTCCGTGATCCTGGATGAATTCGACCTCACCATCGTCAACAAGATGGAGGTCGACCACGGGCTGACGGTGCCGCTGTCGCTGCTGTTCGGCCAGCCCGAGGAATGGCCGTGTCCGGTGATTCCGCTGTGCGTCAACGTCGTGCAGTATCCGCCGCCGACCGGCAACCGCTGCTACAACCTGGGCAAGGCCATTCGCAAGGCGGTCGAGTCCTTCGACAAGGACCTGCGCGTGGTCGTGTTCGGCACCGGCGGCATGTCGCACCAGCTCCAGGCGGAGCGCGCCGGCCTGATCAATCCGGAGTTCGACAACCGCTTTCTGGATGAACTGATCGCTGAGCCGGAGGCGGCGTCGCGCATTGCGCACCTGGACTACCTGCGGGAAGCGGGCTCCGAGGGCATCGAGCTGGTCATGTGGCTGGTCATGCGCGGCGCGCTGGAGCGCGACGTCGAGGTGATCAACCGCCATTATCACGTGCCGGCGTCCAATACCGCGGTCGGCCACCTGGTACTGGAAAACGTTTCCGACTGAAAACCATCGTTAATCGAGAGGTCTCATTGATGAGGATTTGTGTCGCTGGAGCCGCGGGCGCGTTCGGAACCAAGCATTTGGATGCGCTCGCTGCGATCGAAGGCGTCGAGGTGACGTCCGTGGTAGGGCATGATCCGGATTCCACCAGGGCGGTGGCCGACGAGCGCGGCATCGGGCACTGGGCGGTCGATCTGGCCGAGAGCCTGGCCCGTCCCGATGTGGACGGCGTGGTCCTGGCCACGCCCACGCAGATGCACGCCGAGCAGGCGATCCAGAGCATGCGTGCGGGCAAGCACGTCATGGTGGAGATCCCCATGGCGGACAGCCTGGCCGACGCCGAGGCGGTGGTGAAGGTGCAGCAGGAGACGGGGCTGGTGGCCATGGCGGGCCATACGCGCCGTTTCAATCCCAGCCACCAATGGGTGCATAAGCGCATCGCCGCGGGCGAGCTGAACATCCAGCAGATGGACGTGCAGACCTACTTCTTCCGCCGCAGCAACCTGAACGCGCTGGGCAAGCCGCGCAGCTGGACCGATCACCTGCTGTGGCACCACGCCTGCCATACCGTCGACCTGTTTCAGTACCAGACCGGCGAACTCGTCTCCGAGGTCTATGCGCTGCAGGGGCCGAAGCATCCCGAGCTGGGCATCGCCATGGACATGAGCATCTGCATGAAGGTGCCGTCCGGCGCGATCTGCACGCTGTCGCTGTCGTTCAACAACAACGGGCCGCTGGGTACCTTCTTCCGCTACATCTGTGACAACGGCACCTATATCGCGCGCTACGACGATCTGGTGGACGGCTACGAAAAGCCCATCGATCTGAGCGGCGTGGCGGTGTCCAGCAACGGTATCGAGCTGCAGGACCGCGAATTCATCGCTGCCATTGAGGAGGGCCGCGAGCCCAACGCCAGTGCGGCACAGGCCTTGAACGCCATGCGCACGCTCGACCGCATCGAGCAATGTCTGGAGGGCAACGCCTGATGCGCAGCCGGAGCCTGGGGCCGTTCGAGGTCTCCGCGGTCGGACTGGGCTGCATGAATCTGTCGCACGCCTACGGCACGCCGCCGGCGCCCGAGGACGGCGCCAGGCTGCTGCTGCAGGCGCTGGATCTCGGCTACACGCTGTTCGACACTGCCGCGCTGTACGGTTTCGGCGCCAACGAGACGCTGGTGGGCGAGACGCTGGCCGCGCGGCGCGACGAGTTCGTGCTGGCGAGCAAGTGCGGCATGTTCCGTAACGCCGAGGGCGTGCGCGAGATCAACGGCCGTCCCGAGGTGCTCAGGAAGACTTGCGAGGACAGCTTGCGCCGGTTGCGTACCGAGGCGATCGATCTCTACTACCTGCATCGCTGGGACAGGAGGGTGCCGATCGAGGACAGCGTCGGTGCGCTGTCCGATCTGGTGGCGGAGGGTAAGGTACGCACCATCGGCTTGTCCGAGGTTTCTGCCGAGACCCTGCGCAAGGCGCATGCGGTGCACCCGATCACGGCGCTGCAGAACGAATACTCGCTGTGGACGCGTAACCCCGAGATCAAGGTGATCGAGGTCTGCCGCGCGCTGGGCGTGACCCTGGTCGCCTTCAGCCCCCTGGGACGCGGTTTCCTGGCCGGCACGCTGCCTGCCGAACCGGCCTTCGAGGCCAAGGACATACGCCGCAACATGCCGCGTTTCGAGCCGGACAACTATGCGGCCAACCGGGAATTGCTCGGCGGCTTCGCCGAGCTGGCGCAGGCCGCCGGGTGCAGCATGGCGCAGCTCGCGCTGGCCTGGGTGCTCGCCCGGGGCGATGACGTGATCCCGATTCCGGGTACCACGAGCCCTGAACATCTGGCGGAGAACGCGGGGGCCGACGCCGTGCGGCTCGACGCCGCAACGCTTGCCGCGATGGATGAACTCATCAATCAGGAAACGGTGCACGGCGCGCGCTACAACGCCAATACACAGCGGGAAATCGACAGCGAGGAATTCGCCGTTTGAGGCGGGTTGGGTCGGACATTTCGGGTTTCCACGCGACGATTACAAGATATCAGGAGGAGTGTCGGCATGAACGCACAGGTCAAGAAAACGCAGGTCGGCATCATTGGTGCAGGGCCTGCGGGATTGTTTCTATCGCTGCTGCTCGCGCGGCACGGCATCGATTCGATCATCATCGACAACCGCAGCCGCGAGACCATCGAGGGGACGATTCGCGCCGGGGTGCTGGAGCAATGGGTGGTGGATCTCATGCAGGAGCTGGGCGTCGGCGACCGCATGCTGCGCGAGGGGCATTTCCACAGCGGCTTTACCCTGCGCTTCAACCATGAGAGCCATCACGTCGACGCCCAGCAACTGACGGACGGCAAGGCGGTCACCGTCTACCCGCAGCACGAAGTGCTCCGCGACCTGCTGGCCACGCGCCTGGGGCAGGGCGGTGAAATCGTGTTCGGCGTTGCGGATACGGCGCTACAGGACATCGACACCGATCATCCGCGCATTACCTACCGCGACACGGCCACGGACATGCCGTGCGAAATCCGCTGCGACTACATCGCCGGCTGCGACGGTTTTCACGGCCCCAGCCGACGGGCGATTCCGGGCGCGGCGCTGACCGAGTACTCCAAGACTTACCCCTACGCCTGGCTGGGGATCCTGGCCGAGGCGCCGCCGTCCTATCACGAACTGGTCTACGCCAACCACGAAAGCGGTTTCGCGCTGCTCAGCACGCGCAGCGACGAGGTGCAGCGGCTGTACGTGCAGTGCGACCCGCAGGACGAACTGGAACAGTGGTCGGACGACCGCATCTGGGCGGAGCTGCACAAGCGCCTGGAAACAAAGGAAGGTTTCGATCTGATCGAGGGGCCGATCTTCCAGAAGAACATCGTCGCCATGCGTAGCTTCGTCTGCGAGCCCATGCAGTACGGCCGCCTGTTCCTGGCGGGCGACGCCGCCCACATCGTGCCGCCGACGGGAGCCAAGGGTTTGAACCTCGCGGTGGGCGACGCGGTGTATCTGGCGCAGGCCCTGGACGCTGCTGTCAATGCCGGGCACCAGGAGGTATTGGGCCGCTATTCGGAGGCGGCGTTGGGGCGCATCTGGTGGGCGCAGCGCTTCTCCTGGTACATGTCGACCACGTTGCACCACAATCTGGAGGATTCGGCTTTCGAACGCCGCATCCACGTTGCGGATCTGGACTCTCTGGTGCACTCCGAGGCCGGTTTGCGCTATCTCGCCGAGTGTTATGTGGGGGTGCCGCCGGATACGGCGAGTCTGCATTGAGGGCGCGGGCAACGCGTTGGTTGTTCGCGCGGGTTCGCATTGGAGCGTGCGCGAATCGACCAAAACAGTTTTTGCTCTCGCGTGGGTAAAGTCGACCTCATTACTGGTTTTGGTGGTTGGTTTCGGGCGCGTCACCTCGATCAAGCGAATCCCCAAGCATCAAATCGCGCCCGAAACCAGTCCCAGAGGTTGGCGATCAGGAGAATAGGCGCTTGATCTACGTTGGCAAAGGATCGTGGCTCTAAATGAAGGCGTACAAGGTCAGTCCGCCGACAGCAACAGAACGGCCCCCGTATGTCGCCAAAGCTCAACCCAACCCCAGCAGACGCACCGCATTCTCCTTCAAAATCAACGGCTGAACCTCCTCACGAAACCCTGCCTCGCGAAAATCCTTCATCCAGCGTTCGGGTGTGATCAGCGGGTAGTCCGAACCGAACAGCATGCGCTCCTTGAGCAGCGTGTTCGCGTAGCGCACCAGCTGCGGCGGGAAGTACTTCGGACTCCAGCCGGACAGATCGATCCATACGTTGGGCTTGTGCATGGCCAGCGACAGGGCTTCGTCCTGCCAGGGCCAGGACGGATGCGCGATGATGATCTTCATGTCCGGAAATGCGATGGCGACATCGTCCAGATGCATCGGGTTGGAGTACTCGAGGCGCAGGCCGCCGCCGCCCGGCATGCCGCTGCCGATGCCTGAGTGCCCGCTGTGGAATATGGCCGGCATGCCGTGTTCCGCGATCACTTCGTACAGCGGCCAGGCCATGCGGTCGTAGGGGTGGAAGCCCTGCACGGTAGGGTGGAACTTGAAGCCCTTGATGCCGTGTTCCTCGATCAGGCGCCGCGCCTCGCGTGCGCCCATCTTGCCTTTGTGCGGATCGATGGAGGCGAAGGCGATCATCATGTCGGAGTTCTTCTGTGCGGCTTCGGCGATCTCCTCGTTAGGAATGCGTCGGCGCCCGAGCTGTGCTTCGGAATCGACGGTGAACATGACCAGGCCGATCTTCTGCTCGCGGTAGTAGGCGATGGTCTCCTCGATGGTCGGCCGCCGGTCGGAGCGGAAGTACTTGTCGGCGGCGCGGTCGTATTCCTCGCCATAGTGGTCGACGGGGTTCCAGCACGAGACTTCGGCGTGCGTGTGGATGTCGATGGCGAGCAGTGAGTCTACATTCATGTGGTCGTCCTTCTTGGCGATCTGTTTGATTACTTATGTTAATAGTAGAACAAAAGAATTACCTTATTGATTCTTTGTATTGAGTATTTTTTTATTGGTTTGATCTTGAAAAATAGTTAATAACGATAACTATACTGTTGGCCAGTCGGTATTCAAACCGAACATGCGACAAGAGAATTATCGGAGGAGAGTAGAGATCATGACGAATCCCAAACTTGCCGGTGGGCGCGACTTGCTGCGCGTCGAGTTCCCGGAGCCGGGCATTGCCCATCTGAGCCTGAACCGGCCGGAGAAGCGCAATGCCGTCAACGATGCCCTGATGACGCAGCTGCATACCGCCTGCGTCGGCTTGCCCGAGGATACGCGCGCGATCATCCTCAGCGGCGAGGGCGAGCACTTCTGTGCCGGACTGGACCTGTCTTCGCTGGAAGAGCGCAGCGTGGCCGAGGGCATCCTGCATTCCCGTGGCTGGCATTCCGCCTTTGATCAGGTGCAGTTCGGCCGGGCGCCGGTGATCAGCGTGCTGCACGGTGCCGTGGTCGGAGGCGGCCTGGAGCTGGCCGCCTCGACGCACCTGCGGGTGGCCGAGGACAGCACCTTCTACGGCCTGCCGGAGGGCGCGCGCGGGTTGTTCGTGGGCGGCAGCGGTTCGGTGCGTATTCCCCAGCTGATCGGCTATTCGCGCATGACCGACATGATGCTGACCGGCCGTGTGCTGGGCGCCGACGAAGGCCAGCAGGTCGGTATTTCCAACTACCGCGTGGCCGACGGCGCAGGCTTGGAAAAGGCCTTCGAGCTTGCCCGCCGCATCGCCACCAACGCGCCGCTGTCCAACTACGCCGTCATGCACGCCCTGCCGCGTATCGCGCGCATGTCGCAGGACGACGGACTTTTCGTGGAAGCGTTGATGGCGGCGATCGCGCAGGGCGACGATGCCGCCAAGTCGCGCATGCGCGACTTCCTGGAAGGCCGTGCGGAGAAAGTGCGGAGGGAAGAGTGATGGCGCGCCCGGCGGTTCGTGATTGCGCCGTCGGCGGCTGCGTCGAGGCAAGCGTCGAGCGCCACCCTGACGGGAGCTTCGTGCTGCGTTCCACGGAGTCTTTGGGTGAGTATCCCGAACGGCTCACGGACGTTCTCGAACACTGGGCCGAGGCCACACCGGACCGGACCTTCGTCGCCCGCCGCGACAAGTGCGGAGAGTGGGTGGAAATCAGCTATGCGCAGATGCTCGACCGGGCCAGACGGATTGCCGCCGGGCTGCGCGTACGGGGCCTCGATGCCGAGCGGCCGGTAGCGGTCCTGGCGGAGAACAGCCTCGAGCACCTGACGATGGCGATCGGCGCGATGTACGCCGGCGTGCCCTATACGCCGATTTCTCCGGCCTATGCGCTGCTGTCAAAGGATTACGCCAAGTTGGGTTTCATTCTGGATACGCTCACGCCGGGGCTGGTGTATGCCTCCGGGCCGGCTTTTGCGCCGGCGATCGAGGCCGTGGTCGAGACAGACGTGGAAGTGGTGCTCAATGAGGGCGAGCTGGATTCCCGCCCCAGCACATCGTTTGCCTCGCTGCTCGATGCAGAGCCGGTCTCTCTGGACCATGTGCATGAAAACATCGGCCCGGACACCATCGCCAAGTTCCTGTTCACCTCCGGCTCCACCAGGATGCCCAAGGGTGTGATCAACACGCACCGCATGCTGTGTGCGAATCTGCAGATGATCAGCCAGTCGCTGCGCTTCCTGACCGAGGAACCGCCGGTGCTGGTCGACTGGCTGCCCTGGAACCACACCTTCGGCGGCAATCACAATGTCGGCATCGTGCTCTACAACGGCGGCACGCTGTATATTGACGACGGCAAGCCGACGCCGCAGGGCATCTGCGAGACGCTGCGCAATCTGCGCGAGATCGCCCCGACGGTGTATTTCAACGTGCCCAAGGGCTTCGAGGAGATTGCCGCGGCCATGGAGCGCGACGACGTGCTGCGCAACCGTCTGTTCTCGCGGGTGAAGGCCTTCTTCTTCGCCGGGGCCGGTATGCCGCAGGCGGTGTGGGACCAGCTCGATCAGTTGGGACAGCGGACGCTCGGCCAGCGCATTCCGGTGTTCACCGGCCTGGGCATGACCGAAACCTCGCCTTCGTCGATGTTCGCCGTCGGGCCTGACGTGGAATCGGGTCACATCGGCCTGCCGGTGCCCGGCGTCGAGGCGAAACTGGCGCCGGTCGACGGCAAGCTTGAAGTGCGTTTTCGCGGACCGAACGTGATGCCCGGTTACTGGCGCTCGCCGGAGAATACCGCGCAGGCCTTCGACGAAGAGGGCTACTACTGCACCGGCGATGCCGTCTGCTTCATCGATCCGGACGACACGCAGAAGGGATTGCGCTTCGACGGACGTATTGCCGAGGACTTCAAACTGTCCAGCGGCACGTTCGTCAATGTCGGCGTGCTGCGCGCGCGCATTATCGAGGCGGGCGCGCCCAACGTGCAGGATGCGGTGATCACCGCGCCCGACCGCGACGATATCGGTGTGCTGCTGTTCCCGCGCCTTGATGCCTGCCGTGCGCTGGCCGGCTTGGCGGAGGATGCCCCCGCCGCCGAGGCTCTGGGGCATGAGGCGGTGCGCGCGTTCTTTCAGGAGCTGGTCGATCTCCTGTGGCGCGAGGGAACCGGCAGCGCCAACCGGGTCGCCCGTGCGCTGGTGATGCGCGAGCCGCCCTCGATCGATCTCGGCGAGATCACCGACAAGGGCTCGCTCAACCAGCGCGCGGTGCTCAAGCACCGGGCGGCGTTGATCGAGTCGATGTACGCCGATCCCTATGGTGATGCGGGCGTGCTGCTGCCGCGCGGCGAATCGCGGGCGACTTCACGGGAGGCGGGATGAACATTCAGGGACAGACGGCGGTCGTCACCGGCGGCGGCTCGGGCCTGGGGGCGGCTACCGCCTGGGAACTCGCGGCGCGCGGTGCGCGCGTCGCGGTGCTGGACGTCAACGCCGAGGCGGCCGAGGCACAGGCCGCAGAGATCGGCGGCCTCGGATGCGCCTGCGACATCACGGATGCGGCAGCGGTCGAGCGGACGCTCGAGCGGGTGCGCGAGGAACTGGGCCCGGTGCGCGTGTTGATGAACGTCGCCGGGATCGGCGGCGCACGGCGTGTCGTCGGCCGCGACGGCTCGCCGATGCCTCTGGAGGACTTCCGGCGCGTGGTCGAGGTCAACCTGGTCGGCACGTTCAACGTGATCCGCCTCGCGGCGGCGGCGATGGCCGCGCTCGAGCCGCTGGAAGACGGCGAGCGCGGGGTGATGGTGAATACCGCGTCGGTGGCCGCCTATGATGGCCAGGTGGGGCAGGAGGCCTATGCGGCATCCAAGGGCGGACTGGTGTCGCTGACCCTGCCGCTGGCCCGCGACCTGGCGCAGCATGGCGTGCGGGTGTGTACCATTGCGCCGGGCCTGTTCCTGACGCCTTTGCTGGCGGAACTGCCGACCGAGGTGCAGGATTCGCTGGCGGCTTCGATTCCTTTTCCCAAGCGTCTGGGCAAGCCCGAGGAATTCGCGGTCCTGGCCGCGCACATCGTCGAGAACGCCGCGCTCAACGGCGAGGTCATTCGCCTCGACGGCGCGCTGAGGATGCCGCCACGCTAAGGTTGCGGCGAAATTGTGAGGGCAGGGCGCAGGCGTTACCTTTGTTGATCCGGCAACTATTTGGCTGCCGGATCAACAGGGACGCGCTGATTGAATGAGCGAGCGGCGCGCAATGTACCAGTTCGCCTGTGTCACACGATATCGGGGGAGTATGTCCGAAGAAAAGACTTCAGCCGCGGCAAGAGCCAAGGCCAGGCCGTCGGCAGCGTTCGCCGGGCTCGACCAGTCCTGCCTGCAACACGTGCTGGGTTACCAGCTGGCGCAGGCCGAGATCCCGACGAGCAAGATCTTTGCGCGCAGTATCGGCAAGCCGCTGGGCCTGCGGCCCGTCGAGTTCACCATTTTGCTGCTGCTGGCCCATAACCGAGATGTGACCCAGAAGCAGCTGGCGCAGGCGCTGGTCGTCACCGCGCCCGGCATGACGGTGCTGCTCGATCGTCTGGCGGCACGGGGGCTGGTCGCGCGCGAGCGCAACGCCGGTGACCGGCGTTCGCAATTCGTGCGCCTGACGGAGGACGGGGAAACGCTGGCGCAGCGTGCCCACGAGGTATCCCTGAGCATGGAGCAGGAGCTGCTGCGCCACTTGAGCGCCGCGGAACAGGCCATGCTGTTCGAGTTGCTGTTCAAAGTGGCCAAGCACCGGCGCGCATAGCTTCGTTCATGTCGGAGCGGACGGTCTCCATCCGCGCTCATTCGGTGAGTCGGCGCCGCGCGGCTTTCAGCCTGTAGTCCAGTTGCCGGCGTGTAATGCCCAGCAATCGTGCGGCAGCGGCCAGATTGCCTCCGCTGAGGCTCACCGCTTCCTCCAGCAGCCGGTATTCCACGGCGTCGAGGGAGATGCCCTCCTGCGGGGCAGGCTGGCTGCGCCTGATCTGTTCCAGCAAGGGGGCGTTCTCTGCGTCCGGAGTCGCTACCGAATCCAGGCCGCCGCCGCTGCCCACGGCCAGCAGCAGGTGCTCGTCCAATTGCTCGCTGCGGAACATGTGCGGCACGTCTATGGCCGCGCCGTCCTCGGCGGCGATCACGCCGCGCTCGATCAGATTCTGCAGTTCGCGGATGTTGCCGGGGAAGCGGTAGTTGAGCAGCGCGCGGGTGGCCCGCGAGGTGAAGCCCGTCGGCGCGCGCGTGTGGCGGCGTTTCGCCAAGTGCAGGAAGTGGTTCATCAGCAGGGGAATATCGTCGCGCCGCTCGCGCAGCGGCGGGAGATGGATGGGGTAGACGTTGAGGCGGAAATACAGGTCCTCGCGGAAGCGGCCGGCGTCCACCTCGTCGCGCAGATCGACGTTGCTGGCAGCGATGACGCGCACGTCGACATCGAGGGTGCGGGTTCCGCCGACGCGTTCGATCTCGCCTTCCTGCAACGCGCGCAGCAGCTTGCCCTGGGTGACCAGGCTGAGGCTGGCGATCTCATCGAGGAACAGGACGCCGCCATCGGCGCGTTCGAAGCGTCCGGGGCGCGAGGCCGAGGCGCCGGTGAAGGCGCCGCGCTCTACGCCGAACAGCTCGGCTTCGGCCAGCGTTTCGGGAATGGCCGCGCAGTTGACGGCGATGAACGGCTGGCCAGAGCGGGGGCTGATGCGATGCAGCATGCGCGCGAAGGCTTCCTTGCCGACACCGGATTCCCCGGTGAACAGCACCGTAGCCTGTGTCGGCGCGACGCGGTGGAGCTGGTGGCAGGCGGAGTTGAAGCCGGCCGAGGCGCCGATCACGTCGTGCGGGTCGATCTCGGCGGGGCTCTCGGATGTGGCGTAGGCCGGCTCGGGTTGTGCGGCGGACGCCTCGTGCGTGGCGGCGCCGAGTCCGGCAAAGTCCTGCGCCTGCAGATAGCGGATGTCTTCGCTGACGTCGCCCCAGGCTTCCGCATTCTTTCCCACCACGCGGCACACGCTCGCGCCGGTGGCGCGGCATTCGACTTCGCGGAACACCACGAGGCGGCCGAACAGCGTGGTGACGTAGCCCATCGCGTAGCCAAGCTCCATCCAGCAGGCCGGTTCGGTGCCCACGCCGTAGGCGGCGATGTGCTCGTCGTCTTCGCTGCAGTGATGCCAGAGGAATTCGCCGGAGTAGTAGCCGCGGTCGATGTCGAAATCGAACTGCACGGGTTCGACGCGGGCGACGCCTTCGAGGGTATGCAGCCGCGTGCCGGCCATGAACACCGAGGCGATGTCGCTTTCCGGCCAGCGTTCACGAACGAGCTGGGCATCGCGCGCGCCGGAGACGTAGCCGGTGCGGGTGAGCAGGCCGCGGGCGCGCTCGATACCCAGCGTTTCGACCAGCTCGCGGCGCAGCTGGCCCAGCGACGAGCTGTGGACGAGTTGCATGCGCTGGTCGTTGAGCCAGATGCGGCCGTCGCCGGGCGAGAAGAATACGCATTCGGTCAGGTCGGTGAGAGTGGGAGCGCCGTCACCGCTGAAATGTTCGCTGTCGGCACGCCGCAGCATAGCGCCGTTGGCGCGTGAGACTTCCGCCAGGGAAATGCGGGGGAGCAGTTCGTCGAGATCGTGCGTATTGTCCATATGGTTGATTGCCGGGCAGGTGGAATCGTCGATTTGACCATTTAGTCTAGTCGTAGTCCTGTGAATTGCCCGTTGCAGGTCCGCGTTGAAGCTCCGGCGGTGCTGCGGAGCGAGCCGGCACCTTCAGCGCGGACGAGCCTCGGGGACATTACGTGCCGCCCGGCGCGCTCCTGTGGCGCATATCTGGCACGTGCTTTGCCCTTTAATTATCAGCCGCAAGCATTAGGCGGCGATAAATAACGACATCACGATTGATAGGAGGAGTCCTCATGGGTATAGCCGAGACCCCGGCTTTTCTGTCCCCGCAGCATTGGGACGAGCGCGTTTTCACTGGAACCTGGACGTCCACCAAGGGCGGCGCACGCGAGGTCGTCGAGCCTGCCACCGGCGAGGTGTTGGCGCGGGTCGGTATTGCCGATGGCGCGGACATGGGGCAGGCCTGCGAGGCGGCTGCTGCTGCGCAGCCGGTCTGGGCGGCGATGGCGCCGCGTGAGCGCGCCGAGATCATGCGCCGCGCCGGCACGCTGTTCGAGCAGCATGCCGAGGAACTGGCGCTGTTCATCGCCCGCGAGACCGGCGGCATCCTGCCCAAGGCGCAGCACGAGGTCCGCGAGGCGGCGACGCTGTGCCATCTGGCCGCCGGCTCGGTCCTGCAGTCGCAGGGTGTCGTGCTGCCCAGCACGCCCGGCCGTCTGAGCTTCGCGCGCCGTGTGCCGCACGGTGTGGTCGGCGTGATCTCGCCGTTCAACTTCCCGCTGATCCTCTCGTTGCGCGCAGTCGCCCCCGCGCTGGCTGCCGGCAACGCGGTGGTGCTCAAGCCGGATCCGCAGACGCCGGTCAGCGGCGGGTTCATCATCGCCCGTGTGTTCGAGGAAGCCGGGCTGCCGGCCGGCGCGCTGCAGGTGCTGCCGGGTGGGGCCGATGCGGGGGAAGCTCTGGTCACGCACCCGTTGACCCGGATGATCCAGTTCACCGGTTCGACCGCAGTGGGCCGGCTCATCGGCGAACAGTGCGGCAAGCACCTGAAGAAGGTGTCGCTGGAGCTGGGCGGCAAGAGTGCGCTGATCGTGCTCGAGGATGCTGATCTCGACCTCGCCGCGAGCAACGTGGCCTGGGGCGCCTGGCTGCACCAGGGGCAGATCTGCATGGCGTCGGGGCGCGTGCTGGTGCACGAGAAGATCGCTCCGGCGCTGATCGCCAAGCTGGTGGAGAAGGCCGAGCACATGCCGGTGGGCGACCCCAAGACCGGGCAGGTGGCGCTGGGGCCGATGATCAACGCCAAGCAGGTCGAGCGTGCCTACGGCATCGTGCACGACTCGGTGCAGGCTGGGGCCAAGCTCGAAGCGGGCGGCACGCATGAGGGCCTGTTCTTCAAGCCGACGGTGCTTTCCGGCGTGCGCCCCGGCATGCGCGCCTTCGCGGAGGAGGTGTTCGGCCCGGTGGTGAACATCAGTACCTTCGCCAGCGACGACGAGGCGGTGGCCCTGGCCAACGATACCGAGTACGGCCTGGCCGCGGCGGTGATCTCGCCGGACGTGGCGCGTGCGCTGGCCATCGGCGACCGCATCAAGACCGGCATGCTGCACATCAACGACCAGACCGTGAACGATGAATGCGTCAATCCCTTCGGCGGCATGGGTTGCTCGGGCAACGGCGGGCGCGTCGGCGGCCCGGCGGACGTCGACGAGTACACCCAGTGGCAGTGGGTGACGGTCAAGGGAGAAGCGCCGCAGTACCCGTTCTGAGGCAGTCGGTATAGAGGGCCTGCTCAATGCGGGCCCTCAACACAATAATTCTGGAGCAGGAGGAGTCTTTATCCATGGAAATCAAAGCCGCCGTCAGCCGCACTGCGGGTGCAGACCTGTCGCTGGAAACCCTGGAGTTGGAGGAGCCGCGCGAAAACGAAATCCTGGTGCGCGTGGTCGCCACCGGCGTTTGCCACACCGACATCGTGGTGCGCGACCAGCACCTGCCGACGCCGCTGCCCGTGGTGCTCGGGCATGAGGGCTCGGGCGTGGTGGAGCGCGTGGGACGCTCGGTCACCAAGGTGCAGCCGGGCGACCATGTGGTCATGACCTACAATTCCTGTGGCCATTGCCCCAGCTGCGCGGAAAACGAGATGGCTTACTGCCACGAATTCTTCCCGCGCAACTTCTTTGCCGCCCGCGAGGATGGCAGCAGCGCCCTGTCCAAGGACGGCGAGCGCGTCAACAGCAACTTCTTCGGCCAGTCTTCGTTTGCGAACTATGCGCTGTGTCACGAGCGTAACGTGGTGCGCGTGCCGCAGGATGCGCCGCTGGATCTGCTCGGGCCGCTGGCCTGCGGCGTGCAGACCGGCGCGGGGGCGGTGTTGAACGCGCTGAAGGTGCGTCCCGGTCGTTCCTTCGCGGTGTTCGGTACCGGTTCCGTGGGGCTTTCCGCGATCATGGCCGCGCGGGTGGCCGGCGCCACGACCATCGTCGCCGTCGATATCAACGACGAGCGCCTGGACTTCGCGCGCGAGATCGGCGCGACGCATACGATCAATTCGAAGAACGAGAACGCGACCGAGGCGCTCATGCAGCTCACCGGCACGGGCTTGAACTACGCGCTCGACACCACCGGGCTGGGCAGCGTGATCCGCGACGCCGTGCTCAGCCTCGCGCCGCGCGGGGTATGCGGCGTGCTCGGCGCTTCCGCGCCGGGTTCGGAGATCGCGCTGGACGAGGTGCATTTCATGAGCGGCGGGCGAAGGCTGATGGGCATCGTCGAAGGCGAATCGGTGCCGGACGTGTTCATTCCGACGCTCATCGGGCTGTATCAGGCGGGGCAGTTCCCGTTCGACAAGCTGGTGCGGTTCTATCCCTTCGAGGACATCAACCAGGCGATCCACGATTCCGAAAACGGCATGGCGATCAAGCCGATCCTACGCATGTAGGCCGGCATTAGCCGGGACTCACGCGTGCAACCGAACTAAATCTGAATCGGGAGGAATCGCCCATGTTGGACAAGCAGATAGCGACGCTGCTGGATATGGCCAAGGCGTCAGGTGCTCCGGATCTGTGCGAACTGCCGCCTGAGGTCTGCCGGCAGGTTTATAGCGAGATCGTCCGTTCGTCCGATCTCGCAGCCGCCGACGTGCAGATCGACGAGCGGAGCATAGATGGGCCCGGAGGCGCGTTGGGTCTGCGCATCTATACGCCGCGCGATGCTGCAGCCACGCCCCGTAGTGCCGTCCTCTTCCTGCACGGCGGAGGGTTTGTGGTCGGCGCGCCGCAGGATTACGACGGACTGGTCAGCACGCTGTGCCGGGAAAGCGATTGCGTGGTCGTGTCGGTCGATTATCGCCTGGCTCCGGAGCATCCGTTTCCGGCGGCGGTTGAGGATTCCGAGGCGGCCATGGGCTGGCTGTTCGATCATGCCTCAGAACTGGGTGCCGATGCACGGCGCGTGGTGGTCGCCGGCGATAGTGCCGGAGGCAATCTGGCCGCGGTGCTGGCGCTGCTCAACCGCAGCTCGGAGGGGCCTATCCTGGCCGGGCAGATCCTGCTCTATCCGGTGACCTCCGAGCGCCCGGGGATGTTCGAGTCCTATGCGCGCTATGAGTCGGGGTATTTCCTCACGCGCGGGAGCATGAACTACTTCAGCCGGCATTATCACGGCCCCGACCTCGCCGCGGCCGACTGGCGTGGCGCGCCGCTGTTGGCGGAGGACGTTTCCGAGCTGCCGCCGGCCCTGGTCCTGGTGGGTGGTTTCGACCCTCTGCGCGACGAAGGAGTCGCCTACGCCAGGAGGCTTTCGGAAGCCGGCAACCAGGTCATGCTTGTGGAATACGCCGGCTTGACTCATGGATTCATGGTTATGGGCGGCGTGGTGAATGCGGCGCGTCTCGCGGTGGGGCAGGTGGCCTCGACCGTCAAGCTGATGACCGGTGCAGTAGTGGCGTGAATACCATAAGGGGACACTGCCGTGTTGGTGGCGTCCCCTTACGTCCGCCAGGCGCGACCGGCAACGCACTGATCAAGAGTGTGGACAGGCCCTAGTGGAAATCGCGCGACTTTGTGGACAAGCGCCCCAGCTGGCTGTCGTAATCCTCCAGCTGCCGGGCGATCAGATGATGTACGCCGTCGCTGCGTTCGACCACGCCGCTGACGCCGATTAGGCGCCCGTGCAGCACCAGGGCCCGACAGCGCTCGGCGAGTTCGCGCCATACCACGACGTTGATCGAGCCGAACTCGTCTTCCAGCGTCAGAAAGACAACCCCGGTGGCGGTACCGGGGCGCTGCCGGCCGGTGACCAGGCCGGCGGTTCTGGCGGCGTGGTCGTGCGGTATGCGCCGGAGTTCGGCGGACGAACAAAAGCGCCGGCGGGGGAAACGCCCGCGCAGCAGCGCCAGCGGGTGCCGGCCGAGAGTGAAGCCCAGATGGCCGTAATCGGCGACCAGATCCTCGCCCTCGCCGGGTGGCGCGAGCGGCGGCGTGTCGTCGGCAATAGGTACGTCCCGTAGCAGGTCGCCCTGGCGTTGCAGGCCCAGCGCCTGCCAGCGTGCCAGATGGCGATGACCGGCCAGTGACTCCAGCGCGCCGGCCGCAGCCAGGCATTTGAGGTCGCGCCGGGACAGTCCGCCGCGCCGGCTCAGCTCGTCCATGTCAGCAAACGGTGCTTGTGCGCGGGCTTCGATCAGCCCTTGGACGCCATCCGATGACAGTCCTTTGACCAGGCGAAGACCCAGACGCAGGGCAGGTTGCCGCGCGTCGGTGGGTTCCAGTGTGCAATCCCAGGCGCTCGTCTGTACGTCGACCTTCCTGATTTCCACGCCGTGGCGGCGCGCGTCCTGGAGCAGCTGGGAAGGGGCGTAGAAGCCCATCGGCTGACTGTTGAGCAGGGCGGTGGTGAATGCCGCCGGCTCATGGCGCTTGAGCCAGGCAGAGGCGTAGGCGAGCAGGGCGAAGCTGGCGGAGTGCGATTCCGGGAAGCCGTATTCCGCGAAGCCCTCGATCTGCCGGCAGATCTGCCCGGCGAAGACGGCGTCGTAGCCGCGCTCATACATGCCGTCGCGCAGGCGCTGCTGGAAAACGGCGAGATTGCCCTTGCGGCGCCAGGCTGCCATGGCGCGGCGCAGCTGATCGGCCTCGCCGGCCGTAAAGCCCGCGGCCGCCATCGCCAGATGCATGACCTGCTCCTGGAAGATGGGCACGCCCAGCGTGCGTTCGAGTACGCCGCGTACGGCCTTGCTGGGATAGACGACCGGTTCCAGTCCCTGGCGTCGGCGCAGATAGGGGTGCACCATCTCCCCCTGGATCGGGCCTGGGCGCACCAGCGCGATTTCGATGACCAGATCGTAGAAGTTGCGAGGCTTGAGCCGCGGCAGCATGGACATCTGGGCGCGCGATTCGATCTGGAACACGCCGATGGTGTCGGCGCGCTGCAGCATGCGGTAGACGGCGGGGTCTTCCGGCGGAATGCCGGCCAGGCACAGATCGGTGCCGCGATGACGGTTGACGAGTTCCAGCGCGCGGCGGATGGCGCTCAGCATGCCCAGCGCCAGCACGTCGACCTTGAGCAGTCCCATGGCGTCCAGGTCGTCCTTGTCCCATTGGATGACGGTGCGCTCGGGCATGGCTGCGTTCTCGACCGGCACCAGCCGCGATAGCGGCTCGTGCGAGATGACGAAGCCGCCGACGTGCTGCGACAGGTGCCGGGGGAAGCCGATGAGGGTGGTGGCGAGCACGAGCCAGCGCCGCACCATTGGGCCCTCCGGGTCGAGGCCGAGTTCGCGCAGACGCTGAGGCGGTATCGGTTCGCTGCCGCCCCAGACGAGCGAGCGGGTCACCGCTTCGATGTGTGCCGGCGCCATGCCCAGCGCCTTGCCGACGTCGCGGATGGCGCTTTTGGGGCGATAGCTGATGACCGTGGCCGCCAGCGCGGCGCGTTCGCGCCCGTACTTCGCGTAGATGTACTGAATGACTTCCTCGCGCCGCTCGTGTTCGAAATCGACGTCGATGTCCGGCGGCTCGCCGCGTTCGCGGGATATGAAGCGTTCGAACAGCAGCGACATGCGGGAGGGGTCGACCTCGGTGATGCCGAGGCAGTAGCACACGGCGGAATTGGCGGCCGAACCGCGGCCCTGGCAGAGGATTCCGTGCTCGCGTGCGAAGCGCACGATGTCATGCACGGTGAGGAAGTAGGATTCGTAGCGCAGCTCGGCGATCAGCGCGAGTTCGTGCTCGACGAGACCCTGCACTCTGGCCGGCGCGCCGGCCGGCCAGCGC
Organism: Acidihalobacter sp.; assembly: GCF_037381185.1. Taxonomy (NCBI): domain Bacteria; kingdom Pseudomonadati; phylum Pseudomonadota; class Gammaproteobacteria; order Chromatiales; family Ectothiorhodospiraceae; genus Acidihalobacter; species Acidihalobacter sp. The sequence continues at coordinate 7,044 of NZ_JARRQY010000027.1, read as the reverse complement.
GACCGCATGCCGGCTTCGACAAGCATGCGCAGATGCGTGGCGGTCGTCATGCCGTCGGGCACAAGCTCCTGCGGATACTGATAGCGCAGCTCCTCGAGCGAGAACCGGCAGCGTTCGGCGATGCGCAGGGTCTGCTCCAGCCAGGCGGAAGGGTAGAGCCGGGCCAGCCGCTCGCGCGGGCGCAGATGGCGCTCGCCGTTCGCCTGCAAGGCGAGGCCGGCCTCTGCGACGGTGCAGCCCAGGCGGATCGCGGTGAGCGTGTCGTGCAGGGCGCGGCGTCCGCGGGCATGCATGTGCACGTCGCCGGTCGCCACCAGCGGGACGGAGAGTTCGGCGGCGAGCGTCCGGCAGTATTGCGCATGTCCGTGGTCGTGCGGTCCGTGCAGGCGTTCGACGGCGATCCAGCAGCGCGAGGCGAACCGGCGAGCCAGCCGGCCGAGCCGCTGCCGGTCGTCACCCTTCCGGGGCAGCAGCAGGGCCAGGCAGCCCTCTATGCCGGCGCTCAAATCTGCGCATTCGAGGCGGTAACTGCCCTTCTCCGCGGCCCGTCGCGCCCTGCTGATCAGTTGCGAGAGCCGTCCGTAGCCGTTACGGTCGGTGGCCAGCAGAACCAGCCTCGGCCCCTCGGTGAGTCTGAACTCGCTGCCGATGATGAGCTGCAGGCCGCGTTCTCTGGCGGCGACATGCGCACGCACCACGCCGGCCAGCGAGCATTCGTCGGTGATCGCCAGGGCGTGGTAGCCCAGATCGGCGGCCCGCCGCACCAGCTCCTCGGGATGCGAGGCGCCGCGCAGGAAGCTGAAATTGCTCAGGCAATGCAGCTCCGCGTAGGCGGGGGCGGCGTCAGGCGAAGAGGCCATGGAGGAACCAGCCGCACGCGCCGCGGCGTTCGCGAAACACCCAGTACCGAGCCTGTTCGGCATCGTGGGCGATGTAGTAATCGCGCGCCACGTCACCGCCGTCCCACCAGCCGCTTTCGATGCGTTCGGGGCCGGATTCCAGCCTGAGCGGCGAATGCAGCCATGGCCGTCCCGAGCGCAACTCCAGGGTCTTGGGTTCGTCGAGCAACCACAGCGGACGGGGCGCATGCGGCGGGAGCGCGCCGGTCATGCCGGGGCGGGCGCATGCCCAGGCGCGTTCGGGGCGGTGGTCGGAGCGGCACAGCACGCCCCGTACGGCGTCTTCGCCCAGCCGGGCGCGCAACAGTTCCACCAGCGCCAGGCCGTCTGCCCGCGTGGCGTCGGGCTCATCGTAAAGCGGCAGATTACGGGGCGTCAGAGCGGCGACCCCGGTCACTTCAAGACCGATTTCCACGACCGGGTGTTCGAGCGAGATGCGCGTGAGGTGCTCGCGCAGCAACAGGTGTATGTGTCGGGGATCGCGGCTGAGGGTGGCCAGACCGAGCGTGAAGCGCGTCGCCGGGTGCCGGTGGTGATCGAAGCTCCAATGCAGCTGTCGGGTGCCGGCCTGCCTGCCGAGCAGGTAGCCGCCGAGTTCGAGCAGCAGGCGTTTGGCGGGGAAGAGCAGCGCTTCCCGGTCGGCGGTTTCGGCAGGCAGCGGCAGTCGGTGCTCGAAGCGTTCGGGCGGACGGAACGGAGACTGCGGATCGGCGCGGCGGCCGAGTATGCGGTCGAGCCGGTCGAGCAATGCGGGGCCGAAGCGGCGGGCGAATCCGCTGCGCGGCAGGTCGATGAGTTCGCCCAGGGTGCGCAAGCCGAGGCCGCGCAGACTTTCCAGTGTGTCGTCATCCAGCGCCAGAAGATCTAGCGGCAGGCCTCTGAGCGCATTGCCGAGTTCGGACATGCGGGTGATCGGGGCGGGGTTTGCGGAGCGCGCGAGGATGCAGGCTCCCAGGGGCGTCGGTGCGACGCCGCAAGCGGCATGGTAGCCGAGTGCGAAGGCGCACCGGCGGACGCGCCGCAACAGCGCTTCCATCCCGCCGAACAGCCGCAGGCTGCCGCCGATCTCGAGCAGCAGGGCGTCCGGAGGCTGCAGGCTCACTTGGGAGGTGAATTGCATGGCCCAGGCGGCGAGCGCTTCGAGGGCTCGTCGTTCGGCGTCTTCATCGCGTTCGCAAACCTGGAGATTGCCTGCCAAAGCCAGCGCCGATGCCGTTTTCATACCCGGGTGTATGCCGGCTGCCATAGCGGATGTGTTGCATGCGTACACGGCTTGCCGGGCGCCGTTGCCGGCGCCCACGGCCAAGGGGGCCGAGAGATCGCCCGGCCGGCTGCGTGAAAAGACCTCCAGGGACAACTGCGGAACATGCAGGCACAGCCAGAGCATGACGGGCGGTACGGCTGTTACTGAAACGCGGCGGAACGCGGCAGTTGAACCGAGTCGCCGCCCCAGGCGCCGCGGCGCTTGAGCAGTTCGAGGCGCAGTCCCTGCGCGGCGGGCTCGAGCTGGATTCTGAGCGCGGCGGGGCTTGCCTGCGCCGCTGCGGCCGGGCTGCGAAACAACACGCCCCAGCTGTTGCCGTGCTCGGCGGCGAGCTGCAGGCGGCGCAACTGCTTGAAATCCGGCTCGGCGCTAAGCCAGGCGAGCACGGCGCTGCACGAGCCGGCACGCAGGCTCTGTTCGATCGCCCAGAGCTGGTCGGTCAGGGAGCGGACTTCGATCCAGAGCAGACGGGCGATGTCCAGGCCGTTGCCGTGCCAGGCCGGTGCATAGGGGATGTGAAGTGTGCCGACCAGGGCGATCCAGCGGTTCTCGTGACTGAGATGGGCGAGGGCGGGCATGAGCAGTCCGAGTTCGCCGATTGCCGGATGCGACAGGCAGAGTTCGGTCAGGGCGCCGCGCGGCCAGCCGCCGCCGGGAAGGCGTGCGTCGAGTTCGGGAAAACCGCTGGCGATGGCGTTGCCGGTTTCGCGGGTTGGGGACGGGCCGCGCCAGATTTGCGCATGCTGCAGCAGGGATTCGATTGCTGCGCTCATGAGGACAAGCCCCTGCGCAGGATGCCGACGCCGATGCCCTCGATGGCCAGAGGTTGGTGCCGCAGGTCGATGACGATGGGTTCGAAGTCCGGATTCTCGGGCAGCAGGCGCACGGTGTCGCCCTTGCGTTCGAAGCGTTTGACGGTCACCTCGTCGCCGAGCCGTGCGACCACGATCTGGCCGTTTTCCGCGGTGGCCGAGCGGTGCACCGCCAGCAGGTCCCCGTCCAGAATGCCGGCGTCGCGCATGCTCATGCCCTTTACCTGCAGCAGGTAGTCGGCATTCGGGGAAAACAGCGCCGGGTCGATGGGGCAGTAAGAGTCGATGTGCTCCTGTGCCAGAATCGGCTCGCCGGCGGCGACGCGGCCGACTACGGGCAGGCCGGCATCGTCCTGTTCGAGAATGCGAATTCCCCGGGAGGTGTTGGGCGTCAGGCTGATGGCGCCCTTGCGGGCCAGGGCCTGGAGGTGGTCCCTGGCCGCGTTGGCGGAACGAAAGCCGAGGGCCTTGGCAATCTCCGTCCGCGTGGGCGGCATTCCCGTGGTCGCGGTGTGTCGGCGGATGTAATCGAGTACCTGTCGTTGGCGGCTGGTGAGCATGGGCGCATACCGGGCGGGGTGTCTTTTAACTGATTATAATAACAGTGCTGGTGTTAAAGACAGTGGTTGAGGTTGCAGCGGACTCGGCGCTTCCGGAACGGTGCGCCGATATCGTGCTACGGGCCGTCAATAAAGCGTGCTGAACTGGCGTTTCCGCAGTTCGCGGTCGTACTCCATACCGGGATGTCGGCAAGGGCTGCAAGCATGGCGCCTGCAGTGGGAGCGTTCTCAGGTCTGCCTACCGGCAAGTGATCCCACAGGGTGGCTTCAGACGGCGACCAGCCGCAGCCGGGTGATTTCGGACGGCGCGCCGAAGCGCTTGGGAGGACCCCAATAGCCGGTGCCGCGGCTGGTGTAGACCCACAGGTCGCCGAGACGGTGCAGGCCGGCGGTGTAGGGCTGCTGCAGGCGGACGAAGTGGTTCCAGGGCCAGAACTGCCCGCCGTGCGTGTGGCCGGACAGCTGCAGGTCGAAACCGGCCGCCGCCGCGGCCGGGGCGCTACGCGGCTGATGCGCCAGCAGTACGCGTGTGCCGGCATCGGTCGGCGCGCCGGCCAGTGCCGCGGCCGGGTCGCTGCGCTCCTCCGGGACGAACTGATGCGCGCTGTAGTCGGTGACGCCGGCCAGCACCAGCGAGGCGCCGTCGTGTTCGAGCACGACGTGGCGGTTCTTGAGCACGTTGAGGCCCAGGCGCTGGAATTCCTCGCTCCAGGCGGCTTCGCCGGAATAGTACTCGTGGTTGCCGGTGACGAAGTAGGTGCCGTGGCGCGCGCTCAGGCGCGCCAGCGGCGCGGTGTGCGGGGCGAGATGTTCCACGCTGCCGTCGACCACGTCGCCGGTGACGGCCACGAGGTCGGCCTGCAGATCGTTGACCGCGTCGACGATGGCGTCGAGATAGTCGTGCTTGATGGTAGGGCCGACGTGGATGTCGCTGATCTGGGCGATGGTGAAGCCCTGCAGGGCGGCCGGCAGGCCGGGCAGCGGAATGTCGACATCGACGACGCGGGCGCGGCGACGGGCGTTGAAGAAGCCAAGTAGGCTGATGAGAACCGTGAGCAGCGGTACCGCGGCGGCCGACCACACCGCGCTGCGGCTTTCGACGGCGCCGGGCAGCACCAGTGCGCCGAGGCCTAGAAAAACGTCGCGCAGCACCGTGAGCACGAGCAGCGTCGAGAACACGCCCATCATCAGCGAACCGGCCCAGCCCAGCGCGTCGGCGAGACTCTGCCGTTTCACGAAGCGGGACAGGATGGTCGTGGGCAGCAGTACCCAGGACAGCGCCAGCCACGCGACGCCGAGTCCCTTGCCCCATGCGGCGACGGGCATATCCGGCAGCAGGCGCAGGCCGACGTAGAGGTGTAGCAGGGCGAGGATGAGGCTGACGACGAGCAGGAAGCGGTAGGGCGGTTTGCGGGAACGTGCAGGCATAGGAGCTGGCGGTGGCGGTCGATTGCAGCTATATGGTGGTCTTCGCGCGGCAACGCAAGGCCAAGGTCCTAATTGTGTTCCGACCGCATGCAGATGACAGACGTAAGGAGACGAGAATGAAGCTTGCAGGGAAGACGGCGATCGTGACGGGTGCGGCCAGCGGCATCGGCCGCGGCATCGCCGAGCTGCTGGCGCGCGAGGGCGCGGCGGTGGCCGTGGCCGACATCAATGCCGAGGCGGCGCGCGCGACCGCGCAGGCGATCGAGGCCGCGGGCGGGCGGGCCATGGGCGTGGCCATGGACGTGACCAGCGAGGAAGCGGTCAATGCCGGCACCGCACAGGTGGCCGAGGCCTTCGGCGACATCGATATCCTGGTGTCGAACGCCGGCATCCAGGTCGTCAACCCGATCGAGGAGTACGCCTTCGACGACTGGAAGCGCATGCTGGCGATCCATCTGGATGGCGCTTTCCTGACCACTAAGGCAGCGCTGCCGTATATGTACCGCGACAATCGCGGCGGCACCGTCATTTACATGGGTTCGGTGCATTCGCACGAGGCCTCGCCACTCAAGTCAGCCTATGTCACGGCCAAGCACGGCCTGCTGGGACTGGCGCGGGTGCTGGCCAAGGAGGGCGCGGCGCACAACGTGCGCTCACACGTGGTGTGCCCCGGGTTCGTGCGCACGCCGCTGGTCGAGAAGCAGATCCCAGAGCAGGCCCGCGAGCTGGGTATCACCGAGGAGGAGGTGGTGCGGCGCGTGATGCTGGGCAACACCGTCGACGGGATCTTCACCACCATCGAGGACGTGGCGCAGACCGTGCTGTTCCTCAGCGCCTTTCCGTCCGCCGCGCTGACCGGCCAGTCCGTGGTGGTGAGCCACGGCTGGTACATGCAGTAGCGCAGTTCGGACTCCAGCAGGCTAGATTCGTTCGACGGCCACGGCGGTGGCCTCGCCGCCGCCGATGCACAGCGTGGCGATGCCGCGCCGGGCCTCGCGCGCGGCCATCGCGTGCAGCAGAGTGACCAGGATGCGCGCGCCGCTGGCGCCGATCGGGTGGCCCAGCGCGCAGGCGCCGCCGTTGACGTTGACCTTGTCGCGCGCGATACCGTGGTCGTGCATGGCCGCCATGGTGACCACCGCGAAGGCCTCGTTGATCTCGAACAGGTCGACCTCGTCGGTGCGCCAGCCGGTGCGCTGCAGGAGTTTGCCGATGGCGCCGACCGGGGCGGTGGTGAACCATTCGGGTTCCTGCGCGTGCGAGGCGTGGCCGACGATGCGCGCCAGCGGCGTGAGTCCGCGGCGGGTGGCTTCCTCGGCAGTCATCAGCACCAGCGCGGCCGCGCCGTCGGAAATGCTCGAAGAGGTGGCGGCGGTGATGGTGCCACCGTCCTTGCGAAAGGCCGGGCGCAGGCTGGGGATCTTGTCCAGGTTGCAGCGTCCGGGTTCCTCGTCCTGTTCGACCAGGGTTTCGCCCTTGCGCGAAGCCACGAGTACCGATGCGATTTCGGCGGCGAAGCGGCCGCCGGCCTGTGCGGCCAGCGCGCGGCGCACCGAATCGCTGGCGAAGGCGTCCTGCTGCTCGCGGGTGAAGCCGTAACGGTCCGCGGTGGCCTCGCCGAACACGCCCATGGCTTGGCCGTCGTAGGGGTTGGTGAGTCCATCCCAGGCCATGTGGTCGACGACGGCGAAGTTGCCGAAGCGGTTGCCGCCGCGCGAATTCGGGATCATGTGCGGTGCGTTGCTCATTGATTCCATACCGCCGGCGACGACGATGTCGGCGCTGCCGGCCTTGATCAGGTCGTGGCCGAGCATCACCGTCTTCATGCCTGAACCGCAGACCTTGTTCACCGTTGAGCAGCTCGTCGACTCGGGCAGACCGGCGCCGAGCGCGGCCTGGCGGGCAGGCGCCTGGCCGAGGTTGGCCGGCAGTACGCAGCCCATGAGCACTTCGGAGACTTCCTCACCGGCGATGCCGGTCTGCTCGAGCGCGGCGCGGATGGCGGTGGCGCCGAGCACGGGCGTCGGCACGCCGTTGAGACTGCCGAGAAAGGAGCCGATGGGGGTGCGCCGTGCGGCGGC
>NZ_JARRQY010000026.1:0-62469 GCF_037381185.1 Acidihalobacter sp. | reverse complement strand
GATTCCCAGATGCGTAATGTTCATGATGACGACTCCTCTCGGTCTGGCGCTCGCCGCGCCGCTTCCGTAAAGGTGGCACATTGGCCGGCAGGGTGAGGGAGAACCCATGTCATCTGATTAAATGGCTACGCGGGCGATCTGCTAGGTTGCACGCTACTCGTTCCTGCGCTTATCCGCTTGATATGTCTATTCGCTGCGCTGCGGGCGCCTCGCAGCTCATCCCGCTCGATCACTCAATAAGCGTATCCCTAAAGAGCCAGGAACTTAGGAGCACGTATTCGCGACAAACATAATCTCGTAACCTATCAACGGCCTCCCCCTGTTACGGCAGTACTCGTATTCCCTCAATACCAACCATGGCAAATCGCCTCCATTTGGAAAAGCGGACTATGAAAACACTGACCGACGCCGAGTTGGCGCACGTACCCATGCGACAGCTGATGCATGCCATCGCAGCATTCGTCGTCGCTGACTTTCAAGGCACCACCACAGCTCCCCCACGGCACGCCGTGGATTTTCCAGAAGGAAAACTGGTGTTCACCACGGGTGGATACCGCAATATAGCGGGTGTTCGCATCTACGAGACTTTTCGTTCCGCACGCCGCGCCGGGGAAGATCAAGCCGTTCTGGCATGGAATACCGACACCTGTCTGCTCGAAGGCGCCTACTTCGGCGCGCGGCTCGGCGCATTGCGTACCGGCGCGCTGGGCGGACTCGCGGTCGACGCACTAACATCCCCATCCACCGCCTCATGTGCCGTCATCGGAAGCGGAACGCAAGCGGAAACACAGTTGCTGGGCATACTCGCCTGCCGTGAACTGAACGAAATCCGTGTTCACAGCAGGCGGATGGAAAACCGCGAGAGGTTAGCGAAACGCTTACGGGAAATCACATCGGCCCGTGTCGACACCTTCGCCGATGCTGCGGAAGCGCTCGCCGGAGCGGAAATCGCAGTGCTGGCAACGACCGCGGAAAGTCCGGTCGTCGAAGCGGACTGGCTGCGCGATGCGAAACACGTCACCACAGTTGGTCCCAAGTTCAAAAACGCCCACGAGCTGCCAATCGCCGCGCTGGCCGAACGGATTCTGGTTTCCGACAGTCCGCAGCAGATACGCGGGCACTACGAACGGCACATGCTGTTCGCCCACCCGCGCAGGGATGAAGTCCGGCACCTGGGGGAATCGCTTTCCGCCCCGCGTGCGGCGAATCTCCCACCCTCGCTATACCTCTCAACGGGACTCGCCGGAACCGAAGTGGTCGCACTTCAAGCTGCCATCGCCCATTTGAAAACTGCCGGCCGAACATGAGAGCGAATACCTGTTCGCCCCGATGTACGGCGACGAGCCGGCGCTGACGACCGGCGTAGCAGCGCCGAACGCGCGTCTTCGAGCACTGGTTGACGCTGGAAACTGATCCGGAAGGCGGGCCTACCGACCGCTGGCCTTCCCCAAAAGGCTGATTCTTACAGCCAGGCCTGCAGATCCGCCACGGTCGAGGTCGTCCCGCCGCACACGATGACCAACACCGATTCGCTGTTCTCCAGTGCCGGCAGGTCGTCGTACAGCACCGCCAGAGAAGCGCCGCAGGCCGGTTCGGTCACGATGCGGTGATCGTCGACGAACCTGCGACAGGCTGACACCGCGGCCCGGTCCGGCACCACGACGCAGCGCACCGGACGCTCCTGCGACCAGCGGAAAGCCTGCTCGCACACCTTCCTCGCCCCCAAGGACGTGGCGATGCTGGTGATCCCCGGCAGCTCGATGCGCTCGCCGGCATCGATCGATTGCGCGAAGGAATCAGCGCCGGCCGTTTCGGCCGCGACGATCGGCACGTCGTCCCAGCCGTTCCTGCCCAATCCCTCGGCAACGCCGCTCAGCAGTCCCCCGCCGCCCACGGACAACACGACCGCATCGGGCACGACGCCGGCCCGCTTGACCTCGTCGATCATGCTCGCGTGACCCTGCCAAAGCAGCGGGTCGTCGAACGGATGCAGGAACGCATCGCTGTCGGTGAGCATGGACTGCGCCAGCGCATTCGCCTCCTGCCAGGAGGCGCCGTGCACGATCACCTCCGCCCCTTCCCGACAGATCAGGGCCTTGGCGCGTTCGGTGGTCGTCTCCGGCACGACCACCACCACCGGAACGGACAGGCATTGCCCCGCATACGCCACCGCCAGCCCGGCATTGCCGCCGGACGAGGAGATGAAACGCGTGGCGCCGCGGCGCGCGTATTCCCGGCAGGCGTGGCCGACGCCGCGGATCTTGAACGAGCCAGGCGGCTGCAGAGCCTCAAGCTTCAGCCATACGCTGCGTCCGGCAAGCTCGGACAGGACGGGAGACTCGAACAGCGGCGTCTCGATATGCAGGGCATCGGTCATGCTAGGGCCTGTTCACACTATTGCGCGGTGCGCTGTTGCACCCGCGGTTTTCCGGTCAAAGAGGTAGGGACTGCGGCACGGCGCCCCTCTCGCCTACGCGGCCAGGCGCTCCAGCAAGCGGAACCTGAACGCGTGCGCATGCCGTTCGTCGGCCGCATGCTCCTCGCAGCTCGCCTCCCGCCAGGCACCCGGATCGATTTCGGGAAACTTCGCGTCACCCTCCACCTCGGCGTCGACCTCGGTCAGGTACAAGCGCCGCGCCAGCGGCAGTGCCGAGGCGTAGATCTGGCCGCCGCCGATCACCATCACTTCCGCTTCCGGCCCGGCAAGCGCCTCCTCCAGGCTGGAAAATACGCGGCAGCCGGGCACTTCGAAACCGGCCTGGCGCGACACCACGCGGTTCTCGCGTCCGAGCAGCGGACGGCCGATAGACTCAAAGGTCTTGCGGCCCATGACCACCGGTTTGCCCAGCGTGATCGCCTTGAAATGCTTGAGGTCGTCGGGCAGGCGCCAGGGCAGGTCGTTGTCGCGGCCGATTACGCCGTTGCGCGCCACCGCCACGACCAAAGAGACGTACGGGTGGCTCACACCGCCACCGGCGCGCGGATCGCGGCGTGGCTCTCGTAGCCTTCGATGGCGATGTCCTCGAAACGGAAATCGAAGATCGACTTCACGTCCGGGTTGAGCTTGAGACTGGGCAGCGGCAGCGGCTCGCGCTCGAGTTGGGTCCGCGTCTGATCGAGGTGGTTGAGGTAGAGATGCGCGTCACCCAGGGTGTGCACGAAATCGCCCGGCTGCAGTCCGGTCACCTGCGCGATCATGTGCGTGAGCAACGCATAGGAAGCGATGTTGAACGGCACTCCGAGGAAGATATCGGCACTGCGCTGGTAGAGCTGACAGGACAGACGGCCGTCGGCGACGTAGAACTGGAACAGCAGATGGCAGGGCGGCAGCGCCATCTGCTCGAGTTCGCCGACGTTCCAGGCACTGACGATGAGCCGGCGCGAGTCGGGCGTGCGCCGGATAGCCTCGACAACCTGGCTGATCTGATCCACCGCGCCGCCGTCGGCAGTGGCCCAGGAGCGCCACTGCTTGCCGTACACCGGGCCGAGATCGCCGTGCTCGTCGGCCCACTCGTCCCAGATGGTGACCTTGTTGTCGCGCAGATAAGCGATGTTGGTATCGCCGCGCAGGAACCACAGCAGCTCGTGGATGATCGAGCGCAGGTGCAGCTTCTTGGTGGTCACCAGCGGGAAGCCCTGCGCCAGATCGAAACGCATCTGGTGGCCGAAAACCGACAGCGTGCCGGTGCCGGTACGGTCCTCCTTGCTTGCGCCGTTCTCCAGCACATGGCGCATGAGATCGAGATACTGCTTCATGCCTTTTCTCCCACGCCCGCGCGATAGGCCCAGATCAACAGGCCGGCGCCGAGCAGAATCATCGGCAGGCTCAGCACCTGCCCCATGGTGACCCAACCGAAAGCCACGTAGCCAAGCTGCGGATCGGGCTCGCGCACGAACTCGACCAGAAAACGGAAGGTACCGTAAAGCAGCAGGAACAATCCAGAGACAGCGCCCATCGGCCGCGGCTTTCTGGAGAACAGCCACAGCACGCTGAACAGCACCACACCCTCGAAGAAAAACTCGTAGAGCTGCGTCGGCTGGCGCGGCAGCGGACCGCCCTTGGGGAACACCATGCCCCAGGGCAGCGTGGTCACCTTGCCCCACAGCTCGCCGTTGATGAAGTTGCCGATGCGTCCGCAGGCCAGGCCGATGGGCACCATCGGCGCAACGAAGTCGGTGACCTGGAACAGCCGCAAGCCGATGCGCCGCGCGAACCAGGCCATCGCCAGGATCACGCCGATCAGCCCGCCGTGAAAACTCATGCCGCCGTCCCAGACGGCGAACACCTGCAGCGGATGCGCAGCATAGAACGGCAGGTTGTAGAACAGCACATAGCCCGTGCGCCCACCCAGTACGACCCCCAACGCACCGTAGAACAGCGCGTCGCTGACCTGCTCCGGATTCAGTGGATACTGCGGCTTGCGCGCACGGTATGTACCCAGCCCCAGATAGGCGGCGAAGCCGATCAGATACATGATTCCGTACCAATGGACCTTGAAGGGACCGACGGAAAACGCGATCGGATCGATGTGGGGATAGGGAATCATGGGGCGCTATGCTACCAGAGGGGTGGTGGGTTGACGGGACCGCAACAGATTCATGGCAGGCTGTCGATGTCGCTATCATGCCGCATGAGTGGACGGCAACAGTCTGCTAGCGATGCACGCGGGTGAAAACCGACTTCAGATAGGCCGTTTCCGGGATCGCCGGGTGCATCGGATGATCGACCGACTGATACCCCTGCGCGAGCACCTGCAGTTCCCGGTCCAGATGACGCGCGGCCTGCTGCATCTGCGCCACCAGCGTGTTGCGCTGCAGGTGATAGGAGCACGAACAGGACACCAGGAAACCATCCCGCTCGATCAGTTGCATGCCCATTTGGTTCAACCGCCGATAGGCCTGCTCGCCCGCGCGCTGATCCTTGCGCCGCTTGATGAAGGCCGGCGGGTCGAGAATCACCACGTCGAAGCGCTCACCGGCCTCGCGCAGCGCACGCAACACCTCGAAGGCATCGCCTCGGCGCGTGCCCACGCGCCCGCCCACATCGTTGCGCTCGGCGTTGCGCACCGCATAGTCCAGCGCCCTCTGCGACTCATCCACGCACATCACCTCGCGTGCGCCGCCGAGCGCGGCACGCACGCCCCAGGCGCCGACGTAGCTGAACACGTCCAGCACCCGGGCACCGGCGACGTAGCCCGCCAGCCGGTCGCGATTGTCGCGCTGGTCGTAGAACCAGCCGGTCTTCTGCCCCGCGTCCAGCGGCGCGAGGAAGCGCCGGCCGCCCTCTTCCACCTCGACTTCCGCCGGCGGCTCGCCCTGCGCCGCACGCACGTAGCGCCCCAGCCCCTCCAACTCGCGGATCGCGGTGTCGTTGCGCAGCAGCACCGCCTCGGGTTTCACCACCTTATCCAGAGCGGCGAGCAGGGCATCGAGCTGGCGCTCCATGCCGGCGGTGGTCACCTGCACCACCAGAACGCCGGCGTAACGATCGATCACCAGCCCCGGCAGGGCATCGCCCTCGCCGTGCACCAGACGATAATAGGGGGAGGCGAACAGGCGCTCGCGCAGACTCAGGGCCACCTTCAGGCGATGCACCAGCAGCGATGCACCCCATGGATGACGCGCCTCTCGCGACAGCAATCTGGCACAGATCAGCGAGCGGGGATTGACGTAACCCGTTCCGAGTGCGCGGCCCTGCGCGTCCTCGATGGCGACCGCATCGCCGGGCTCAAAGGCATCGAGCGGCGCATGCTTGACGTCGACCTCGTTGCTGAACACCCACAGGTGTCCCGCGCGCAAACGGCGATCCTCCCCGCGTTTGAGGCGAAGAACCGGCAGAACGGTATCGGTCACGAATCGAATCCTTGGCGCAAAAACCGTATTGTAAGGGAAGCAGGGGCCGAGCTTCGCAAAGACTTTTACTCCCGGTTCCATCGCAGCGCAGGCCGCACGATGAACATACATATCCGGATCGCCTTCACCGCTGCATACGTACTAATGGCATTCGTGCAACAGTTCATGGACGCCCATGCACCGCTGGGACCACAGATGGCAATAATGCTGGCGAGCGTGTTGCCGTGCGGCATCCTCGTCGACGACGGTTATTCGCTGTTCACAGCCCGACCGGGACGCCTCATCCGCACGCCGCGTATATAGCGCGGCGTCAACAGAACCACGGGAGGACTGCTGATCGGCGAAGGCATGCTGGCGGCCATCTGGCGCGCCCTGTGAGCGCAGCCGGACTCAGCCCATGATCGCCTGCACCACCGCATGCAGTGTCGAGGTATGGCGGTGCAGCAGGTCCTTGTAGCGCCGCAGATAGCTCTCGGCCTCGCCACCGGCCTGATAGCGCATCCCCGAGTCCCCGGGGTCGCGGCGCATGCGAATCACGCCCAGCGCGCTCAGGTGCGCGAGATCATCGCTCAAGGCGCTGGAGCGCGCGGCATCCAGCTTCTCCTTGAAGCGATACGCCAGCGGAATACCGGCGATCTCCGCCGCTTGCACCAGTGCCTGCACTTCGTGCAATTCGAGAGGATGATAGATGCCCGCGACGCGCACCAGTTCGACCACCAGGGCAAGATCCTCGCGCATGTCCGCATCGCTCCAGCCCCCACCCTCGTGTTCGGCCTCCCGGTAAACGCCACGCGCCTCCACCAGCGACCGCATCGCGGCCACCAACGGCGTCGGACCGCTGCTCCAGCCGTGCGCAAACCCCTGTTTCTCGAAACCGAACGCGGGAAATTCCGCACTCCATAGCACTTCACGCCCCGTCCACGGGGCCTCCAGCACCTGGACACGGATGCGATAGCACTCGATCAGCGGTCCTCCGTCCGCCCAGTCGCGCGACGGAGAAAAGCGCACCCCATTGACGTAGACCGTACCGTCGCGCAACTGCGGCGACAGGCGCACGGCCTGGGCGACGGCCAAGTCCAGCGACGCGCCCACCAGCGCGGCATTCTCATTTACTCCCTGGCAATGTGGTTTTTCGTTCATCACAGCTTTCTATCAGCGGGCGACACCAATCACAAGTACCACGTGCCTCCAGACAATCCAACGGTCCCGGATACCTGCCCAGATACGACTTTCGAGCGGCGCGGACAACCGACTTGGGCGACAAGCCGCCCCGCCTCGGCTACAGTGGGTGCGGAAAGCGCCAACCGACCACTGCAGAGGACTTCATGCCACACAACCGCCTGGCCAAGGAAACCAGCCCCTACCTGCAACAGCACGCCGACAATCCCGTCGACTGGTACCCCTGGAGCGAAGAGGCGTTGTCGAAAGCGCGTGAGGAAGACAAACCCATTCTGCTCTCGATCGGCTACTCGGCCTGCCACTGGTGCCACGTCATGGCCCACGAATCCTTCGAAGAACCGGAGGTCGCGCGAGTGATGAACGAGCTGTTCGTCAACATCAAGGTCGACCGCGAAGAGCGCCCCGACCTGGACCGCATCTACCAGACCGCCCACGCCCTGCTCTCGGAACGCACCGGCGGCTGGCCGCTGACCGTGTTCCTGACTCCCGACCAGACTCCCTTCTTCGCCGGCACCTACTTCCCCCGCGAACCGCGCTACGGCCTGCCCGGCTTCCCCGAACTGCTGCAGCGCATCGAGGAACTCTACCGCACCCGCCGCGCCGACATCGACCAGCAGAAGGTTTCCCTGCGGGATGCGATGCAGCGCATCGAGCACCGCGCGGCCATGGGCGGCAGCAGGCTGGATGCCACAGCACTGGACCGCGCCCGCGGCGAACTGGCCAAGTCCTTCGACCAGTTGCATGGCGGCTTCGGCAGTGCCCCCAAGTTCCCCCACCCGCCCACGCTCAACCGTCTGCTGCGCCATTGGGCGGCCACGGCCCGTGACGGCCGTGCCGACGAGCACGCCCTGCACATGGCCCGCTTCAGCCTCGAACGTATGGCCGAGGGCGGCTTGTACGACCACCTCGGCGGCGGCTTCGCCCGCTACTCGGTGGACGAGCAGTGGATGATCCCGCACTTCGAAAAAATGCTCTACGATAACGGCCCCTTGCTGGCACTCTACGCCGAGGCGCACGCCGCCACCGGCAACCCGGCTCCCGCCCGTATCGCCGAGGAGACCGCCGCCTGGGTCATGCGCGAGATGCAATCGCCCGAGGGCGGCTACTACAGCGCGCTGGATGCCGACTCGGAAGGCCACGAGGGCGTCTACTACGTATGGACGCAGGAGGAGGTCCGCGAAGTCGTCGGCGACGATGACTATGCGCTGTTCGCCGCGCGCTACGGCCTCGATCGCCCGGCCAACTTCGAAGGCCGCTGGCACCTGCACGGCGCCACCCCCCTCGAGACCCTGGCCGCCGACGGCGGGCTGGATGCCGAGACGCTGCATGCGCGTCTCGACCGGGCTCGCGCAAGACTGTTCGAACGCCGCGAACAACGCGTAAGGCCGGGCTTGGACGACAAGATACTGACCGCCTGGAACGCACTCATGATTCGCGGGATGGCCATCGCCGCGCGCCACCTCGATCACCCCGAGTGGACCGCCAGTGCGGAACGCGCGCTGGATTTCCTGCGCACGCAGTTGTGGCGCGACGGACGCCTGCTGGCCACCTACAAGGATGGTCGCGCCCACCTTGCCGCCTACCTCGACGACTACGCCTTCCTGCTCGACGCCACGCTGGAACTGCTCGCGCTGCGCTGGCGCGCTGAGGACATCGAGTTCGCCATTCAGCTGGCCGATGTCATGCTGGAACACTTCGAGGACCGCGACCGTGGCGGCTTCTATTTTACGGCGGACGATCACGAGCAATTGCTGCAACGCCCCAAACCGACCGCCGACGAGTCGCTGCCTTCGGGCAACGGCGTAGCGGCCTATGCGCTCACGCGCCTGGGCCATCTGCTGGGCGAGTCGCGCTACCTCGGCGCCGCCGAGCGCACGCTGCAGGCTTCGGCGGGCGTCATCGAACAGGCACCCTCGGCACATTGCACGCTGCTCGATGCCCTGGAGGAACAGCTGTCACCGCCGATCCTACTGATCCTGCGCGGGGCCGCGGCCGAACTGGGACCGTGGCAGAACGCCGCACAACAGGGCTACGCGCCGCAGCGGCTCACGCTGGCGATTCCGGCGATGGCCGAAGGACTGCCGGCTGCGCTGGCGGACAAGACGGTGCCGTCGGAAGGCGTTCTCGCCTATCTATGCCGGGGCACGCATTGCGAGGCGCCCATCCACGAACTCGCCGGACTGCGCGGGGCGCTCGACTGAGCCCCCGCCGGCGCAACGTCAGGGGACGACGTAGTCCGCCTGGGTGAGCAAGTCCACACCGCACTTCAGTTCACTGATCCAGTCCAGGAACTGACCGACCATTTCCGGACCTTTGAACGGCTGGCCATGCTGCGGCACGATCATGGATACGTTCATGTCTCGCACCATATTGGCCCACAAGCGGCAGGCCCGGCTCGAACACATGTAGCGGCGGTGGAAACCGAGCATGCGCGGAATATGCGCCTCGAAGTCGGTCACAGGCTCGCTGACGTCGCCTCCTCCGACCGAAGCTCCCATATCGCCGGAGAACAGGATACGGCTGACCGGATCGTAGAACTGAAAGTTGCCGACCGAATGCAGGAAGTGCGCAGGCACCACCTTGACCAGCGACGTCCCCAGCGGTACGTCCATCCCCTTGTCCGGCACCGCCATGCAGCGCTGGGCCACCTTGTCGCCCATGTACATCGGCAGCAGATGCGGAATGAATCGCGCCCACAACTGGGAACAGACGATGGACGCGTTGCTCCGCGTCACCCAACTCTGCATTGAAGTAATGATGTCCGGATCCTGATGCGATGCCATCAGGTACCTCACGTTCTCCATGCGCGTATGCCGGGCCACTTCGTTCGACAACGCCGTAAATGTGAGTTCCCCGCCCGGGTCGAGCAACGCAACTTCGTCGTGATCGATGATGACGAACTGGTTGGCCTGCACCGCCGAGCCCGTCACCAGGTTGCCGAACGCCAGGCAACTATGGTGCGCATCCTTGTAGAGCTCTACACCCATCTCCGAATGATCCTTATTGGTGTTCGAATGTTGCAAAAAGCTTAGAATACGCTTTCATGGAAACCTAATCCACACTGCGGATATACCGTACGCCGAGAACCGAAATGCCGAAAACACTAAGCGATTTCATCCAGGAAGCCCGCGCCCATATCGAGGAAATCAGCGCCGACGACCTGGCCGAATTGCTGGACGATGGCACCGAGCCACTGCTCGTCGACACGCGCGAACCCTACGAATACGCCGTACGTCATATCCCCGGAGCCCTGCTGATTCCGCGCGGCGTGCTGGAGAGCGCCGCAGATCCCAACAACGCGCGGCGCGTGGAGGCGCTGTACGGCGCGCGTGAAAGAACCGTCGTGCTGTACTGCGACACCGGCGCACGCAGCGCCATGGGCACTGCCGTACTGCAGGAGATGGGATTTTCAGACGTACGCAACCTTGCCGGCGGGCTGAAACTGTGGGAAGCGGAAGACTACGACGTCGAAGCGGGCGAATACGCCGGGGCGCTACCCTGAGACCGGCCGGTCACCCAAACATCATCCCTGCGTAACGCGGGTGAAAGACGAAATTTCTAGCATGGTCTACAACATACAGAATGGGAATCGACCATGCCGAGCCCTCAGGTCGCACATCAGACCGACCGCCCTGCGCTAGTGGCGGAACTGGCCGCCAGCCAGCAACAGGTACACGAATCGCAACGCCTGCGCTATCGCGTCTTCGCCGAGGAAATGGGGGCGCATGTACACACTGCATCGCCCGGACACGAGGCCGACGCCTACGACCGTTACTGCCACCACCTGCTGGTGCGCAACAGCCACGACGGTCAGGTCGTAGCCAGCACCCGGATTCTCACGGACACGCAGTCACGGCTTTGCGGCGGTTTCTACTCGGAATCCGAATTCGATTTTTCGTCCGTACTCGCCCGGCCCGGCCGCTTCATCGAAATCGGCCGTACCTGCGTCGCACCACACTGTCGCAATGGCGCCGCAATCGGGGTACTCTGGTCCGCGCTAGCACGTTTTATGATCATCCACCGGGTCGACTACATGATCGGTTGCGCCAGCATCAGTCTGCGCGACGGCTGCGACGGCGCCCAGGCCATCGCAGAACACGTACGCAAGCGCCATTTCGCGCCTGAATCTCTGCGCACCTACCCCCATCACCCGCTCAGCACAGGCGCCGCCAGCCCGGCCGCCATCATCATGCCTCCGCTCCTCAAGGCCTACCTGCGGCTCGGAGCATGGGTGTGCGGGGAACCCTGTCTAGACCGGGAGTTCAACGTGGCGGATCTGCCGATCCTGCTCGATGTCGACCGCCTCAATCCACGCTACATGAGGCATTTCGTGCGCAACAGGGCAGCCGCGGTGCCGCCCCCTACGTTCATGAATGCCGCTTCCGGGGCTCCGAGCCATGCCTACGGCGAGACGCATTTATAGAGTCACGCTCCTGCTGCTGCATGCGGCCCTGGGCATCGCCCTGACGCTGTTGCTGACCCGACCGCGCCAGGCAGCTCCCGGTCCCGTATTCGACGCCATCGCCTGCTGGTGGCGCGCGCGCATCGCACGCATTCTGCGTCTGGACTTGCGGGTGCGCGGGCGCCCCGTCGACGGCCCGGCGCTGCTCGTCGCCAATCACGTATCCTGGATGGACATCCCGGTGCTGGGCTGGATCCCGACCATCAGCTTCCTGTCCAAGGCCGAAGTCCGCCGCTGGCCGGTCATTGGCTGGCTCGCCGCCCGCGGAGGTACGCTGTTCATTCGCCGCGGCGAACGCGGAGGGGCCGACACCGCCGCCGAACAGATCACCTGGCATCTGATACGGGGGCGGAAGGTCCTGCTGTTCCCCGAAGGCACCACGACCGACGGTGGCCTCGTACGTGCCTTCCACCCCCGTCTGTTCGCCGCCGCGCTGCTGGCCAACGTAGCAGTTCAACCGATCGCCCTGCGCTATACCCGGCCCCAAGGCCAGCCCCATGGCACGCCCCACCCCAGCGCACCATTCATCGGCGACGACACCTTCCCGTCCCATTTGTGGCGGGTCTTGGGCGAGCGCCGCATTGTTGTGGAACTCGAGTTCCTGGCTCCGATCAACACGCAGGGCCGTGAGCGCAAAGCGCTCGCACAGGCCGCTCAGCAGCAGATCGCTCAGGTGGTCGGCGGAGTCCCCGGCGAGAACCGCGAGGGGAACGTATCGTGAGCGCCGCAACCGAAGCCGTGCCGATGGATGAGGAACGCGATCCCCAGCGCCGACGCGACGACCGACGCCTGCACATCGCACTGGTCAGCGAAACCTGGCCGCCCGAGATCAACGGCGTGGCGAACACCCTTCATCACTGGGTCGGCGGCCTTGTCGAGCGCGGCCACCGTATCCACCTCACGCGCCCGCGACAGCACACGGGGGAAAAGCCAATCGCGGGCAGCGGCATCGAGGAACGCCTGGTGCACAGTCTGCCGCTGCCCGGCTACCACGGCCTGCGCTTCGGGCTGCCCGCGCCGCGCGTGCTGCATCACGAATGGGCGCACTTCACACCCGACCTGGTCTATATCGCCACCGAAGGGCCGTTGGGCGGCAGCGCACTGCGCATCGCCAGGCGCATGGAGATCCCCGCCATCAGCGGCTTCCACACCCGCTTCGACTTCTACAGCCGGCACTATCGCCTGGGCTGGCTGGAGCCGGCCATACGTACCGTCCTGCGCCGTTTCCACAATCGCTCCGCCGCTACCCTGGTGCCAACCCGCGAACTGGCGGATCTCTTGTCGCGCCACGGTTTTCTCAACCCCCGCATCGTCTCGCGCGGCGTCAACGCACGTCTGTTCACGCCGGAACGGCGCGACGCCGGGCTGCGCGCAGCCTGGGGCGTGACCGAAACCACGCCGGTGGCGCTCTACGTCGGGCGGCTGGCGCCGGAGAAGAACATCGACCTGGCGATCAGCGCCTACCGCGCCATGCAGGTACGCAACCCCGAGTTGCGCTTCGTACTGGTCGGCAACGGCCCGGACGAGCAGCGTCTCAAGCGCGACAACCCGGATCTGATCTTCGCCGGCCCGCAGGTCGGCGAAGGCCTGGCGCGCCACTACGCCAGCGGCGACATCTTCCTGTTCCCAAGCCTCAGCGAAACCTTCGGCAACGTGGTGATCGAAGCCATGGCCAGCGGGCTCGGCATCGTTGCCTTCGACTACGCCGCCGGCCGCGAACACCTGCGCCACGGCGATAACGGGCTGCTCGCACCGAGGGACAACGCGTCCGCGTTCATCCAGCAGGCCATCAACCTGGCCGAACACCCTGCGTTGCTCGCCCGCCTGCGTCGCCCGGCACGTGCGACCGCAGCCGCCCTCGACTGGCCGCACGTCACCGACCTGCTGGAGAGCCTTATGTACGAATACGCGCGGCCGGCCGACCCGCCCGCACAGGAGAAGCGCCATGCGCTTGTTTGAACGCCTGACGGCTGCCGACCAGCACACCACGCTGCTGTTCAACCGCATCAATCACCTGCGCCTGCCGGCTCGACTGTTCGCCATCGTCAGCCGGCTCGGTGACGGCGTGCTCTGGTACAGCATCATTCTGGCGCTGCCATTCGTACACGGCGCGGGCGCCGCCCTGGTCAGCCTGCAGATGATCGCCGTCGGCCTGAGTTCGTATCTGCTCTACAGGTGGCTGAAACGCGCCACCGGCCGAGTCCGCCCATGTCAGCGGCTCGAGGGCGACATCCTGCACAGCGTGGCGCCGCTGGACGAATTCAGCTTCCCGTCCGGGCACACTATGCATGCGGTCGCCTTCACCATCATCCTGGTGGCCTACTATCCGGTGTGGGCGGTGTTCGTGATCCCATTCACCGTGCTGGTGGCCTTGTCGAGAATGGTGTTGGGCCTGCACTACCCCAGCGACGTGATTGCCGGCGCGTTGATCGGCAGTACGACCGCCATACTGAGCCTGCTGCTGACAACGCCACACTGAGCAGACGGCGCCGAAGGGGTTTTCCAGTCCGCTCCGGGAGAACTTTAGAGATACGCTGCACGGCCGACGCAGCGCAGCGAGTGAGACATATCAAGTCGATAGGCGAGGGAGCGAGCGGCGCGTAACGTAGCAGAAACTGCCCGCGTAGCCATCTAATCAGCGTATCCCTAGGATGCGATGGAGATGACCCGGCGCGGGTGTTCCCCGGCGCTTTCCACCCACTGGTAGACGGCACTCAACGCCGGTGTCGAGCACGTCCCACCTGGACAACCGGAGCAACCCGATGCGCAGCCTACCCGGGTCTCCAATCGCTTTACACGTCCTTTGCGCTCCCAGAATTCGAGCACGCCACGCATCGCCTCGGCGTCACAGCCGAAGCGGTTGACCAGATCGCTCAACGGCGCGATGCCGCGCGTCTGCAGATAGCGTTTGACCTCGCTGGGACTCACGATTACACCTGTGCGGCAGCAAGTTCGCGACGCTGTCCGTTGCGCCGCAGCGCCCATACCGTCCCCACGAACACCGCCAGTACCCCAACCACCCAGCCCAGTGATTGGGCCGGGTGTTCACCAAAGGTAGAGATCTGGTAGTAGAGCACAGCCAGCCCGTAGGCGAGTTCGATACCCCAGGCGATGGAGAATGCGGTCCAGGCGCGGCTGCCGGTCTCGCGGTAGATCGCAGCCATGGTGTTCACGCAGGGCAGGTACAGCAGCACGAAAATCAGATACGCGATCGCCGCCGGCACGGTGAACAGCGCCCCCATGCGGGTCAGCGTCGAGGTTTCCACTCCCTGCGCTGCTGCAGCCTGTTCGAGATTGCTCTGCTCGGCGCTGTGGAGGTTACTGAAACCGAGCGGGTCGAAGAAGCCGGAGGCGAAGGCCCGCGCATTCTCGGGTATGGTTGCGAAGGCCGCGCCGATCTCGCCCCAGAAGTCGAAGGCGGGCGGCGTTTCACCGGCCTGCGCCGCCGCCCCTGCATCCATCTTGCTATACACGCCGTTGAGCGTCCCGACGACGATTTCCTTGACCACCACGCCGGAGAGCAGACCGACCGTGGCGGGCCAGTTCTCCTGCGTGATCCCCATCGGATGGAACACCGGCGTGATCGTCTTGCCGATCGCCGCCAGCGCCGAATCGCCGACCTGCGCATCGGACAACGGCCGGCCCGTGGGGCTGAAACTGGACAATGCGGTCACCACCACCGAGGCGATGATGATCACCTTGCCCACCCGCAGCAGAAACACGGAAAGCCGCTCCCAGGTGCTGCGCGTCATGCCGCGCAGCGTCGGCACGTGATAGGTCGGCATTTCCATCACGAACGGCGTGGCGTCGCCTTTCAAGGCCGTGCGCTTGAGCAGGAACGCGGTAAAGATGGCGGCAACGATGCCCAGCACATACAGGGCGAAAACGATCTGCCCGCCGTGCTGGCGGAAGAACACCGTCACGAAGGCCATGTAGATGACCAGCCGCGCGCTGCAAGACATGAACGGCTGCATCAGCGCCGACACCAGCCGCTCACGCGGTTCCTCCAGCGTACGCGTGGCCATCACCGCAGGCACGTTGCAGCCAAAGCCGACGATCATGGGCACGAAAGCCTTGCCGGGCAGGCCGATGCGGCGCATGAAACGATCCATGACGAAAGCCGCCCGCGCCATGTAGCCGGAATCCTCGAGTATCGACAGGAACAGGAACGTCATGCCGATCGGCGCGATGAAGGTCGACACCAGCTCGATGGAGCCGCCCACCGACGTCGCCAGCAGCGCGATCAGCCACTGCGGGCTACCCAGACTCGCCAGCACATGCCCCAGCCCCGAGACGAACACCGCATGGGTGATGCCGTTGAAGAAATCCAAAAAAATGTTGCCGCCGTTGAAACTCAGCACGAACAGCAAATACATCACGCCCAGGAAGATGGGGATACCCAGAAACCGGTTGAGCACAATGCGGTCGAGACGGTCGGTCAGCGTGCGCCTGACCTCGCCCTGGCGTTGCATCGTCTCGCTCAGCGCCTGATGGACGAAGGTGTAGCGCGCGTCGGCGATGATCACGTCCGCCTCCTCGCCCAGACGCTCCTCTATCGCAGCCTGCAGGCGTTCGGCCTCGGTGCGTACCTGCGCACCCACTGCCGCAGAGACGCCGGGGTCGTTTTCCAGCAGCTTCACGCCCAGCCAACGCGCGTCGACTTCATGCTCGGCAGCGAAATCGTTCAGCAGAGGTTCGATGGCGGTCAGAGCCTCTTCTATCGGCGGCGCGTATTCCAGTTCCACGCCGCGCTTGAGTCCCGTTTTCGCAAACTCCACCACCCGCTGCTTGAGCCCCTCGACACCCTCGCCCTTGGCCGCGACCAGAGGCACCACCGGACAACCCAGCCTCTTCTCAAGCTTGGACAGATCAATGCGCACGCCACCCTCGCGGGCCATGTCCAGCATATTGAGCGCCAACACCACCGGCACACGCATTTCCATCAACTGGGTGGTGAGATAGAGATTTCGTTCCAGATTCGAGGCATCGACGATGTTGACGATGAGATCGGCTTCCCCGGACAGCGCGTAATCGCGCGCAATGGCCTCGTCCAGCGAAGCGCTTGAAACAGCATCGAGCGAATAGGTCCCGGGCAGATCGACTACCTCGACCTGATCGTCGCCCAGGTCGAACAAACCGACCTTGCGATCGACGGTCACGCCGGGCCAATTACCCACCTTCTGGCGCGAGCCCGTCAACGCGTTGAACAAGGTCGTCTTGCCGCAATTGGGATTGCCGATCAAACCGATGGTATAGCGACTCATTGCAGCAAAACCCCAAAGCTATTGAGAATTATTAACATCAAAAGCCCCGAAAAAAACCGCTTCTCAGCACCGCTCGATGCGCAAAGCCACCGCCTCGTCCTTGCGCAGAGTCAGCGCGGAGCCACGCACGCGGATCTCAACGGGATCCCCCAACGGCGCTACGCGTACCACGGTGAACTCGGTACGCGGCGTCAGCCCCATCGCCAGCAGGCGGCGGCGATAGACCGCCTCGGTCTTGGCATAGCCCAGCACCCTGCCGCTCTCACCGATCTTGAGCCCGGCGAGCGTCAGCGCCTCGTTGAATGCTTCCGCCGTCATAGCCGGATGACCCGGATGCGGTGCAACATCCCCATACCCAGCGCCAGACGCGTACCCGCCAACTGGATCAGCATGCCGCCGGGCCCCTCTCGCTGCAGCACCTCGAATTCGCTGCCGGCTCGCAGGCCCATCGCCTCCAGCCGCCTGACCATGCCGCAGCCCCCAGCCAACTCCATGATGCGCACACGTTCACCCGCAGCAGCCAGCACAAGAGGGAAACTCGACGCCGATACGGACGGCGGAGGAGCGGTCTGTACTTCAACCTCGGAAACGGCCTGGAACAAACGCATGACTGAACTCCACGATAACGGGATGCTGCGATAGACGCAGTATACATCAAACAGCATAAATGAGAACCATTCTTATTCAAGATTTTCTTCTTGCTGCAACTGCACACACTCCTGACACAAACCATCGATTTCGATCAGCTGGCTGTCGGGTTGAAAATCCAGACGCGCCGCCTGACGCTGCAATGCGCCCACCGCCGGAGCGGCATCGACCTCTTCGGCCCGGCCGCAGCCGTGACAAAGCAACAGCAGGCCATCATGCTTCGCGCCTGGATGAGTGCAGGCTACGAAGGTATTGGTGCTACGCACGCGGTGCACGAATTCCTGCGCGCGCAGGAATTCGAGCGCTCGGTAAATCGTCGGCGGTGCATCGGCATAGCCGGAATTGCGCAGTTCATCGAGCAGATCGTACGCGCCGACAGGCTTGGCATGCTCGAGCAGCAGTTCGAATACGCGCCGCCGCAGCGGCGTGAAACGCACGCCGCGCTGCGCGCACAATCGCTCGGCGTCATCGAGACGCTGCTCCCGGGACTGTTCGGAAAGACACAACGACATTCACTGGTACCGGCGTGGTTTGACCCATTATCGCAAGGAACCGGCCCCTGTTCCCACTACGGCCGGACAGATCAGCCGCGGGTGCAACCGGGCCGCCGGCAAAGACATTTCGCGTCGTGAAACACACCATACGGCAACAACACCACTCGCGCATCGTGAGCTGGCATCGTATTCTCCATGTCTACTACCAAGCCGACGCAGCCCGGACGGCTTGCGCGAAGCGCCACCCAACATTTCTGGATGCTTAATGAGCACGGACCCGGCACTACTCGACAAATTCATCCCCCTGCATGAACTAACCTCGGCGAACCGTTCCCGCCTGGCCGACAAGGCTACCGTCATCGATTTGCCCTCACGCCGACGGATCGAGGACACGAATCCGGGGCGCTGGATGACCTACCTCCTGGAAGGCACTCTGTACCTGACCGAGGGCACACGGGAAGACACCATCGAGGCCGGTAGCGCCCGCGCGAAACGCCCACTGTTCCCGCTCGAAACTCGCCGGGGCCCCTTGACCGCACAGAGCCGTGGCCCGGTCCGCCTGCTGCGTCTCGATCGAGCGATGTTCGACCTCCTGCTGCGGGAACAGAGAGTGTCCGACTACGAAGTCCAGGACACCCCCATCAACGACGCAGAAGGCAAACTGCTCTACCACATCTACCAGGCCGTCAAGGACGGCACGCTGAACCTGCCGAGCATGCCGGAAGTCGCCATGCGTATTCGCGACGCCGCCATGCGCCCCGACGTCTCGGTACAGGAAATCGCCCAAATCGTGCAGATCGATCCCGTCGTAGCCGGCGGCGTGCTGCGTTCCGCCAACAGCGCCGCCGTGCGCGGCGCGCAGCCGATCAACAGTCTAACCGAGGCAGTCGTCCGCCTGGGTTTCGAGGCGACCCGCTCGTTGGCGACCCGCATAGCCGTCAGTCAGATATTCAACGCGCACACCCCCCTGGTCCGCGAGCGCATGCATGCGCTGTGGGAACACAGCGTGCAGACCTCCTCACTGGCTTCCGTGCTTGCCCGGCACTACGGCAAACTCGACCCCGACCATGCACAGCTGACTGGACTGCTGCACGACATCGGCTGCGTACCGATCCTGCTCTACGCCGAACGCGAGTCTCTCCTTGGGGATATCGAAGCCATCGAAAGCGCCCTGCGCCACCTGCGCGTGCCAGTCGGCTTGCTGGTGCTGGACTACTGGGATCTGGACAACAGTTTCGGGGAAATCATCCAGAACGCCGAAGAATGGCGGCGTGACTCACTGCTGAACACGACCGACTACGCCGACCTGATCATAGTCGCGCAACGCATGCTCGCCCCCCCGGAAGCCACCCTGCCCGCGCTCGAGGACATGCCCTCTTATGCGCGCCTCGCCCTTGGCCCACCCGACCCCCAACGCATCCAGGCACTGCTGCAGGAAGGCCAGCAGCAGCTCGCCGAAATCAAGAACCTGCTGACACCACAAGCCGCCTGAAGAGCATTGCCGGCGGCCCTGCGGGGTATGAAGGTCGCCGCACCATCGCGTAGACTGTGCGCACTGCGCCCGGCGCAGTCAATTCACGAAAAGCCACGAGGCCTGACATGCAAATCTGCAACGACGCCGTCGTTATGCCCAAGCCTATGGAGAACATCACGAGGGGCTTATTCAGGTCATCGACCGCAGCATGTTCCAGGGCGTCGACGAACTGGCCGTCGATATGGAGTTCCACGCCCAGGCCAACGACGGCAGCATGCAGGTCGTACGCATCGCCGCCATCGAGGGCGACGAGGTCACCATCGACGGCAACCATCCGCTGGCTGGCGTACCGCTGAATTTCGACGTTACCGTAGTGGAAGTGCGCGCAGCCAACGCCGAGGAACTCGAGCACGGGCATGTGCACGGTCCCGATGGGCACGAACACTAGAACCTGTCGGCATCAGCCGGCCTGCCGTTCTTCTGAATGCGGGGCAGGTGCCGGGCGCGAATCGTGGATGAGTCGCCCGAAACGCCCCTAGAACAAGCTTCTAGCGCACCGGATCGACGAACGGCGTCGCCAGCTCGGGACGCCGCCCGGCCGTACCCAGCGCGTGCGCCATCAAGTGCCGCTTGAGCGGCTGTACCGTACCGGTCAGAGCCATGCCGCGCCCGCGCACCCAGGGCAACAGCGGCAACTGGCTGCCGAACAGCAGCCGGAACCCCTCCATCAGCCGCATCATCGTCTCGTTCTCGCCCCTGCGGGCACGCTCGTAACGGCGCAGCACGAGCATCGAACCAGGATCGCGAAAGCTGGAATCCAGCACACCGGCCAGTTCGGCCGCATCCATGAAACCGAGGTTGACACCCTGCCCGGCAAGCGGATGAATGCTGTGCGCCGCATCGCCGATCAATGCGACGCGCGCTCGCACATAGGGATAGGACTGCCCCCCCACCAGCGGAAAACCGGCTCTCTTGCTACAGGCCGTAATGCGGCCCAGACGCAGATCCGCCGCGCGTGCCAGCGCATGCCGGAAATCGGCATCGTCCAGCCCCAACAGCCGTTCCGCCTCGGTGCCGGTCGCTGACCAGACGATGGAAGAACGGCCATCGCCCAAGGGCAGAAATGCCAGAGGTCCCGTCGGCAGAAACCGCTGCCAGGCGGTCGACTCATGCGGCACCTCGGTGGTCACGGTGGCCACGATCGCCGTCTGTCCGTAGTCCCGGGCGCTGCGCTGCATGCCGGCCAGTTCGCGGATACGCGAGCGCGCGCCGTCCGCACCCACCACCAGGCGCGCCTGCAGCTCCCTGCCATCGCTCAAGCCGACGCACACGCCACGCTCGCCCAACTCCAGCGTCTCGACGCCGAACGGCGCCAGCAGCCGCACGCTGTCGAGCTGCTCCAGGCGCTCGAGCAGCGCTTCCTGGATGACCCGGTTCTCAACGATATGTCCCAGATCCGGTTCGCCCATTTCGACCGCGTCGAATTCGATCTCGCCCGCACTGCAGGCATCCCACACCCTCATGCAGCGATAGGCGCTGGCGCGGCGCTCGATGATTCCCGGCCATGTGCCCACTCTCTCCAACAGGTGCTGCGAAGCGCGATTGACCGCTGATACCCGCAAGTCGTAATCGTCCTCGGCACGGAAAGCCGGCGGCAGCCGCGCCTCGACCACGGCCACGGAACGCCCGGCCTGCCCCAGCGCGGCGGCCAGCGCGGCGCCCACCATGCCGCCGCCGACCACGACAACGTCGAATTCCTTCAGGTCCGATGCCATGCAGGCTCCTGTCCGCTGCCGAGATGCGTGGGCCGGCCTATCAAGCCCATGTTCTGGCGCGCCATGATCCGATTCAGCGGCGCCAGCCAGTCGGCCGCGAGCAATCCCGTCGCGCGCAGATGCCCGAGCAGCGGCGCCTCGCGCGCGAACAACCTGGCCAGCAGGTCGGTGAAGGCGATGACGCGCGCCATATCCGGTTCGCGCAGGCGCTGATAGCGGTTCAAACCCTCCGCAGCGCCGGGGTCGCGCGCATCCTGCAGTACCTCGAGCAAGGCCGCCACGTCGCGCAGCGCCAGGTTGAATCCCTGGCCGGCGACCGGGTGCAGGCTGTGCAGCGCATTGCCGACCAGCGCAGTACGCCCACTCCAGGCCTGTTCCGCACGCACCATCAGCAGTGGATAGGCTGCCCGCCGGCCGACCGCGACGAAGCGCCCCATACGCCAGCCGAAACGCTCCTGCAGCGCGGCGAGGAAGTCCGCGTCACTCCACTCCAGCACCGCGGCGGCGGCCTCCTCGCGCTGCGTCCAGACCAGCGAGTAGCGCTCGCCACCCAGCGGCAGCAGGGCAAGCGGCCCGCTGTCGGTAAAGCGTTCGTAGGCGGTGCCGAGGCGCGGCCGGTCAACGCTGACGTTGGCGATCACCGCGCTCTGGCCGTAGCGCTCGGTCCGTGCCGTCAGCCCCAGCGCCTGGCGTACCGGCGAGGATGCGCCGTCGGCGGCCACCAGCAGACGCGTGCGCAGCAAGCGCGCGCCATCGGACGTGTTCACGCGAACCTCTACCTCATCGCCCAGATCCTGGGCGGTCTCCACCGCTGCCGGCGCGAGCAGCTCCACCGCATCCGCGGCCTCCAGCAGCGGCATCAGAGCCGCGCCAACCAGGCGGTTGGCCACCACGTATCCCAGTGCCGGCACGCCCTGTTCCCGCGCATCCACGTGCGCAGCGCCGAAATAGCCGCGGTCGCTGACGTGGATATGCGTGATCGGGGCGGCCTCCGCCGATATCATCGGCCACATGCCCACCGCTTCGAGGATCCGGCGCGAACCGTAGGCCAGCGCAATGTTGCGCTCGTCGTAACTCGGCTGGTCGGGTGCCCCGTACGGCCGAGCCTCGATCACCCCTACCCGCCAGGGTCCGCCGGCCAAGGCTGCGGCCAGGGTACCCCCGACCATGCCGCCGCCGACGATCAGGATGTCGAAAGCGTCTTCCACGAGTATTCGCCGCTCAGGCCGCCGTACCGACCAGCGCTTCGATCTCGGCCACGCTCTTGGGCGTGTCCTCGGTCAGCACCTTGTGGCCGTCCTTGGTCACCACCACGTCGTCCTCGATGCGTACGCCGATGTTGTGAAAGCGATCTGGCACGTCGGCCTCGGCGGTGATGTAGAGCCCCGGCTCAACGGTCATCACCATGCCCGGCTCCAGCAGGCGCCACTCGCCATCCACCTTGTACTCGCCCACGTCGTGCACATCGATGCCCAGCCAGTGTCCCGTGCGGTGCATGTAGAACCGGCGGTAGGCGCCCTCGCGGATCAATTTCGCCGGCTTGCCCTTGAGCAGCCCCAAGTCGATCAGACCCTTGGTCAGTTCGCGCACCGCCGCCGCATGCGGATCGTCCCAGGAGTTGCCGGGCTTGACCTTCTTGATCGCCGCCTCCTGCGAGGCCAGCACGACTTCGTAGACCTCGCGCTGGGCTTCGCTGAAGCGCCCGCTGACCGGGAAGGTGCGAGTGATGTCGCTGGCGTAGCCATCGTACTCGGCGCCGGCGTCGATCAGCAGCAATTCGCCGTCGCGCAGCAACTCGTCGTTGTCCACGTAATGCAGAATGCAGCCGTTGGCGCCGCCGCCGACAATCGACTGGTAGGCCAGATCGGCATTGTGGCGCCGGGCGGTGTAGATGAACTCCGCCTCGACTTCGTACTCGTGCATGCCCGGGCGGCACGTCGACATCATGCGCTTGTGCCCCTCGATCGAGATCTCCGCCGCCTTGCTCATGGTCTTGAGTTCGGCGCTGGACTTGAACAAGCGCATTTCGTGCAGCAGATACTCCAGCGAAATGAACTCGTGAGGGGGCTGGCGCCCGGTACGCGACTGCGCCCTGATCACGTTGATCCACGCCATCAAACGACGGTCGAATTCGGTATCCCGGCCCATGCTGTAGTAGACACGCGCACGATTCTCCAGCAGGCCCGGCAGGATTTCATCGATGTCGTCGATGGGGAAGGAATCATCGGCGCCATGCTTCCCCACCGCCCCCGCCTGGCCGGCCCGGCGCCCGTTCCAGGTCTCCATTTCCGGGTTCCGTTCACGGCAGAACAGAATGTACTCGCCCTGCGGGCGCCCAGGAATGAGCACGGCGACCGCCTCCGGCTCGGGGAAGCCGGTCAGATACAGAAAATCGCTATCCTGGCGATAGCGGTAGTCGGCATCGCGGTTGCGTACACGCACCGGCGCGGCGGGCAGCACGGCAATTGCCCCATCCCCCATCATGCGCATCAACTGGCGGCGGCGGCGGGCGAATTCCTTGGCATTGATCGGCATGGCAAATCCTCGTTAAACCGTATGGACCCTCAGAAATGCAAATTATTTGCAACCTAGTGTACGCCCGGCAGCGGCGATGAGGGCGGACGCAGTTCCTCCCCGACCACCAACACGCCAACGCGTACGTACTCGAGGAGTTCGGTGTACGCCTCCTCGGCATCCTCGTCGTCTTCGTCGGCGGGCTCGACGCGGGCAATCTCTCCGATGTCGCGGATAAACTCGTCCACCGATTCCGGCAGGGCGGCGGCGCGCTGGGAACTCATCCCGGCCAGACCGACTCCCGCGGCGAAGCCCTCGCACCAGCGCCCGAGCGCCTGCACCCGCTCGGTCAGCGGTGCATCCGCGCGCGGCAACAAGGGCTGAAACTCGAAGTCCTCATCGACCAGGCTGGAACGCGCCTGTTTGATCAGCGCATCCATGAGCCGGCTCGTAGTCGCGGCGCTCTCATCCTGTGGAACCACGCCCTTCATCACCTCGTTCATGCAGCGCTCCGAGGGCGTCGCGATATCCACGGCAAGCAGGCCGCAGAGCAATCCATGCGCTTCCGCGGGCCCCAAGTCTGCGCCCGAACGGCCTAGCTGCGCTTCCAGAATCGCGTAAGGGTCAGTCAATTCAAAATACCTCGATGCGTGCCTCGTAAGGCAGCAGGATGAAACGGTACAGCTCACCGCCGAGCTGAATATGAGTGAAGTCCGGTTCGCCCAGACGAATACTGTCCCCGCCCGCCAGAGAACGCCCCGACAAGCCGAACCTGCGTTGCTCGATCAACTCCGCCAAGAGCGCTTCCAGCTCTTCGTATGCCACCGTGCCGGTATTGTCGACGATCCGGCAGGATTTGCCGTTGTGGGCGACGCCTTCGATCACCACCGCCTTGTCATTATCGCATTGCATTGAAGAATCGTCTGGCACCATATACCGTCCGCCATAGCCTTCCGCAGGCCGCGCATGTTAGCACCCACTCCCCCGCCGCCACACCCTGCTGGGCAAGGCCGTGGTTGATTCGACACCTGTGCACGCCTATATTTGCCGCATGTCCGCGCACGCCGACAATTCGCCTACCGAACAGGCGCTTTCCGCTCTGGAAGAGCGCGTGACCGAACTCGCGCGGCGCTGCACGCGCCTGAGCGAGGAAAACCAGGGTCTGCAGCGCCAACTGCAGCAGTTGCAACACGAACGCGGCTCTCTCCTGGAGAAAAACGAAATTGCCAAGAGCCGCGTCGAAGCCATGATCAATCGTCTGAAAGCCATGGAGGAGGCTCCGTGAGCCAGTCCGTCGCGGTCGACGTACACCTTCTCGACAAGGAATACCGGGTGATGTGCCCTCCGGAAGAGCGCGACGCACTGATCGCCTCTGCACGCCAACTCGACGCCCGCATGCGCGACATCCGTGACCACGGGCGCGTCATTGGAACCGAACGCATCGCCGTCATGGCCGCGCTGAACTTCGTGCACGAGCTGATGCAGCGCGAAACCAACCAGCACGAATTCGACCAGGACCTAGGCAAGCGGCTGCGCCGCCTGACCCAGCGCATAGACGAAGCGCTGGCCTGAGACACCCCGCTCCCACTCCGGGAATATCCATCGCGTCTGCATCTTCTCCCGCCACCGGCCTCACGTGTTATAGTTGGTCCATGGACACCTCTGTGGTGTTCGTGAGCGGCTGGGTAGTACCCTTGAGCCTAATTGCTTACCCCGGGAGCCGGTTTGTAGGAGGGCATGCGCATATCCGCCTTTGGCGGAGAGCCTAAGTTCCCCTGCCGAAGTTCCCACTTGAACCCTTGGTTCAAGGTCGAAGGTCGCCACGGCACTTACGGAGTGTGTCCTTATTTTTTGCCCTTTCCACTGCCCCGCCTACTGAGCAATGTTCTCGCGCCGCGACCTCAGGCTCGAATTGCGCAAGCGCCGCAGCGCTCTGTCCGGACCGGCCCGTGAACGTGCCGCACAATCCATCGCTCGGCGCCTGGCCCTGTCCCCGCACTATCGACGCAGCCGACGCATCGCCGTGTATCTGGCCATCAACGGTGAAATCGACTGCTCGCCACTGATCCATGCCGCGCACAGGCAGGGCAAGCATATTTTCCTGCCCTGCATACAACCCGACGGCCACATACTCTTCCGACGCTGGACTCCGGCAACCCCGATGCGGCGCAACCGCTTCGGTATCCTCGAACCGCGCACCTCGGCCAGAGGCCACCTACCTCCGCAGACCTTAGACATGGTGTTCATGCCGCTGGTCGGATTCGACCCACGCGGCAACCGCCTCGGCATGGGCGGCGGCTATTACGACCGCACCTTCGCCTGGCTGCGCCAGCGGCCGCTGCCGCTCAGCCCGCGCCTGATCGGCCTGGCATACGATTTCCAGTTCGTGCGCAAACTGCACCGCGCATACTGGGACGTGGTGCTGGACGGGGCGGTCACGCCGAGCCGTACGTTTCGTTTCTTCAGATAAGCTCCATCACCTGGCCGAATCCAGCGGCCCCTCGAAACGCAGAATGGGCAGGTTTCGGCATTGTTTCGGCGACATCGCGAAACGGCCGCGGAAACTGCGGCTGAAGTGCGCCGCACTAGCGAAGCCGCACTGGTAGGCAATCGACGCGATCGAATGGGAACGGTAGGCCGTGTCGCGCAGCAAGGCGTACGCCGCCTCGAGTCGTCGCTCCAGCACGAACCTTGAGAACTTGAGCCCTTGCTGCGCAAACAGCTTGTGCAGATAGCGTGTCGAAATGCCGATGTTTTCGGCGCACGAAGTCGGCGACACCGTCTCCGACTCGAACAGATGCCCCTCGACATAGGCCATCGCCATCTGCCAACGCAAGGCATTGCGCGTCGGCGAATCGGCCCGGGGCGGAGCATCGCCGTGATATGCACCGGCGACGAGCCATGACACCGCCGACAAGGCGCACAAACGCTCGATGTCGGAAGCAGCTCCATCCGAAATACCGCACAACAGGCGCTGTGCGACATCGACCAGCAAGCGGCTTCGGCCAACGACCTTGGGCGATGCGAGGAGCGAGCCCGGGCGGCCGCCGATCGTCAGCCCCAGGGCGCCGGCCGGCAGCTTTATCGCAAAAATTTTCGCCGGCGTCGCAAACACGACCCGTGACGGGGCATCGAAGCTGCGAAAGGAAACATCGCCCTGGCCGAAGGAGATGTTCTTGCCGCCCTGCTCGATAAACCCACTGCCCTCGAGCACCACATGCGCAATAACCGAGGCCCTGCTCTCGGCCGGCAGCGACTGCAGATCCGAGGGTCTATGCTCGATCATCTGCGGCGCGAGTGAGATCTGGGCGGCCAGCAGGCGCGGAGTCTGGAACTTGCGTTCGATACGCCCGCCGGAGAACCCGGTGACCCGCCCCGGTGCAAAGATGTTGTCCAGCAGCCGTTCCCACCGACGCCGGTAACCGGATTCGGCAACACCGGCATTCCCATTCGAATCGTTCATATTCCTTCTGCCTGTCGCTCTAAGGCTTGCCCGTCGGCGGCGGGGATTTCCTCCTACTCCGCGCAGCAACGCCTCTGTGTTTGGAGTTCCCAGCGGCGTACGAGTTCACTCAGGGTCAACAGCCAGGTACCGGCACGGACAAATCGCGCCTGGGCACCATGTCTACGATGTATGCGGTCTACCAACCGGTCCCGACAACCACCAAGGAAACACACCAATGGCTGCCGAACTGCATAAACAGACCGCCCAGGCGGCGATGCACACCAAGCTCGCGACAACATCCGATATCGAGCAGATCATGAGCCTGCATACCGGCCTCGTCGTCGAGCATCAGCTGATCGGCGAAGATCCCGCACGACTGCTGCGAACGTTCAAATACTACGCACATACCGTATATGGACTTTTCGCCTACGCCTGCAACCTGCTCCTGACCTTGCGGGACGAGGACATGATCGACCTGCACCGCGTGTGCGACGCCGAGCACAGCGCCGCCCTGGACAGACTCATCCACGACAGGATCGTCACCACCGGGCCGCAATCCCGCCTGCACGTGAAGCGCGGCCTGGTGCTGGGCACGGCCGCTTCAGAGCGGCTGTTTTCGGATATCGCCATGGAAATCGCGTGAGCGCCGTCGACGCGGCGCAGCCAGGCGCCGCACGCGGCTGGTTTGCGCTGCTGCTGCTCGCCCCGTTCCAGTTCATCTTCGGACTGATCTATTCCTGGGGCGCCATCGCGCCGGCCATCCACCTGCAAAGCGGCTGGTCCCACGCCACGCTCAACCTGGCCTTTTCGCTCACGCCGCTGGCGCTGCTGCCATCGGTCGTCTTTGCCGGCCGCCAGTTGGCCCGGATATCGCCCAAGACGCTCCTGGCAGCGGCGCTCGCGCTGTTTACCGCCGGCGGCGTGATCGCCATCGCCTGGAATTCGCCGCTGCCCTTCATGCTCGGCTACAGCATCATCGCCCTCGGGGTCGGCGCCGGGCTGTCGACGGCCGCCTGCATCGCCCTGGTCGCGCGACTCTACCCCGCCCGGCGCGGCAGTCTCGGCGGCGGCCTGCTGGCCCTGTACGGCATGTCGTCGACCGTAAGCGCCCCGGTATTCGACAGCCTGAACGCGCAACTCGGCTGGCGGCCCGCCCTCGCCGTGCTGCTCCTCGGCTACGCCGCACTCGGCTGGCTGGCCTGGCTCCGGCTGCCCGCCACGTCGCCCGCCGTCTCCAGCAAGGGATCGGCCACACGCATCACCCTGTGGCATATGGTCAGACATGCACGCCTGCGCTGGGCGCTGATCGGCGTGCTGGCGGCGGCCCCGCTCGGCTCGGCCTCGTTCGCCGCGATCGGGCAGCTGTCGCGCGGCCTCGGCTTCAGCGCTTCGTTCGCCGTCGCCGCCGTCTCTCTGATGGCCCTGGGCAACGGCCTCGGACGCCTGGGCTTCGGAATTCTCGCCGATGCGCTGGGCGCACGCTTCAGCCGCAATGCCGTGCTGGCAATCAACGCCGTAGCCGGACTGCTGCTCCTGACCGCATGGCATGGCGCGGGGCCACGGCTGTTCGCCGTCTATCCGCTGCTCATCGGCCTGAGCTTCGGAGGTATGGCCGGCAAACTTCCCGCGCTGGCCTCGTACGTCGTCGAACAGGGGCATGCCGACTCCGCCTTCGGCCTGCTGTTCGGAACCTTCGCGCTGGCCAGTTTCCTGGGTCCGCTGGCCAACGCTGCGGTAGGCATGAACGCTGCGCTGAACATCCTAGCCGTTTGCGCATTCGGCGCGTGCCTGCCGGCCTTGTTCGGCCGCTGAACCGCCATCAACCCAGCAATGCGCTTGGTTTATACTGCGCCATCGTGCACGACACCAAGACGAGGCGGACATGCAGTACTGGCTGATGAAATCCGAACCCGACGTGTTCGGCATCGACGACCTTGAACACGTAGGCCGCGAACCCTGGGACGGTATCCGCAACTACCAGGCGCGCAACTTCATGCGCGACCGGATGCAGCTCGGCGACAAGGCCTTCCTCTATCACTCGAATGCCGATCCGATCGGCATCGCCGGCATCATGCGCATCGCCAGCACACCGCATCCGGACCCGACAGCCTTCGACCCGGAAGCCAAGTACTACGATCCCAAGAGCGATCCCGACAATCCGCGCTGGCAGCTGGTCGACGTCGAGTTCGAACGCAAGCTCAAACGCGTCATCACACTCGCCGAACTGCGCGAATATCCAGAACTCGAAAGCATGGCGCTGCTGCGCAAGGGCAACCGCCTGTCGATCATGCCGGTCGAGCCTGAACACTGGGAATTCATCCTCGGGCTCGAATGATGCCCGCGCTCTACCACTTCTGGTCCTGGCCCGAAGCGCAGCGCGTGCGTCTGGCTCTGGGCTTCAAGGGCGCCGACTTCGAGGACCATCCGCTCGTCTACGACGACGACGAGACCTTTTTCGAACTCGGCGTCGCCCGCAGCGTACCGGTACTGCGCCTCGACGACGGCAGCCTGCTCACCGATTCGGTGCAGATCCTGCGCGACATCGACGATCTCTTCCCCGACGGCCCACCTCTGGTCGCCGGGCGCATCGACGAGGCCGCCTGGCAGGCGTTGCTCGAATGGCGCGCCGGCGTGGCGCACGTGCTCGAACGTCTCTACGTCCCAGGCAGGCCGGCGTTTGCCGACATCGGCCGCGATGCCGCGGCCCTGGCCGCCTACAAAGGCGAGGTGCAGAATCGTTTCGGCATGTCGCTGGAAGCCCTGGCCAACGACCGCTACGACGGCTTCAGCCAGCTCAGCCGCATGTCCCGACTCGACGAACTCGCCCGTCACCTGGCCAAACAGCGCTTCTACATGGGTCAGCCCAGCATCGCCGATCTGCTGCTCGCCGCCGACCTGTTCCCGCTGCAAGTACTCGACGGCGTCAGCCTGCCGATCGACATGATGTACTACCTGCAGCGGGTCGGCGAAGCCTGCGGCCTCGATCTCGAGGAAGGGCTGATCGCCGCTTGACCTCCGGCGCGGCATCCAAATTCCGACACCTTCGCATTCAGCACTTTCAGGAGAACAGCATGACCTTCGCCGAACTGCTCAGCCACATCGACCAGCGCACCGACCTGACCATTCTCGCCGGCAGCCCGGCCGACACCCTGGCGGCGGCGCGCGGGGAAGTCGCCGCCGGCGACTATGCCGCGGAGATGGTCCGCACCCTCGCCGAACGCCTTGAGCTGGCCGACGCCGACGCCGTGCTGCCGGAGCGTACCAGCGTCATCAACGCGCTGGGGCAGACCCGGCTCAAGTACTTCGCCGACGACGCTCCGGTCGACGGCCTGCGCTTCGTGGAGAAGTTCATCGCCGGCATCGACGCCGCCTACAACGACGAGGCCCTGCGCGAACGGGGCAAGTAAGACGCGCCGCGGGCAACCCGCGGCGGCGGCTCAGGACAGGAACAGACGATACGCCGGGTTGTCCGTCTCCTCGTAGTACGGATATCCCATCTCGTCCAGGAACTGGCGAAAGGCCGGGTAGTCGTCCCGCGGCACCTGCATACCCACCAGCACGTGGCCGAAGTCCATGCCGTGGTTGCGGTAGTGGAACAGGCTGATGTTCCAGGTCTCGGCCATGTGCGAGAGGAAACTGAGCAGCGCGCCCGGCCGCTCCGGAAACTCGAAGCGGTAGACGATCTCGTTATCCGTGGGCGGGGCGTGGCCACCGACCATGTAGCGCATGTGCAGCTTGGCCATCTCGTTGTCGGTCATATCCAACACATCGTAGCCCTTGTCGCTCAGCCGCTCGATGATCGCCTGCCGCTCGGCGTCGCCTTCGTTCATGCGCAAGCCCACGAACACGTGCGCCTCGGAGGCAGCGCCATAGCGATAATTGAACTCGGTGATCGGACGCTTGCCGATGATCCGGCACAGGCGCTTGAAGCTGCCGGGACGCTCCGGGATGGTCACCGCGAACATCGCCTCCCGGCGCTCGCCGATCTCGGCCCGCTCGGCGACGTGGCGCAAGCGGTCGAAGTTCATATTGGCGCCGCTGTTGATCGCCACCAGCGTCTTGCCCTGAGCGCCCTCGCGCGCCACCCAGCTCTTCAGTCCGGCCACGGCCAGCGCGCCCGAAGGCTCGACGATGGCCCGCGTGTCGTCGAAAATGTCCTTGATCGCCGCACAGATCTCGTCGGTGTTGGCCAGAATCACCTCGTCCACGTACTTGCGCGCCAAGCGGAACGGCTCCTTGCCGACCTGGCGCACCGCAGTGCCGTCGGCGAAGATCCCGACCTGCTTGAGGCGTATGCGCCGCCCGCGCGCCAGCGCCTCGTACATGGACGGCGACTCGTCGGCCTCCACGCCGATCACCTTGGTCTGCGGCGACAGCGACTTGATATAGGTCGCGATACCGGCGATCAGGCCACCGCCGCCGACCGGCACGAACACCGCGTCGATCAGGCCCGCCTGCTGGCGTAGCAGTTCCATCGCCACGGTGCCCTGCCCGGCGATGACCAGCGGATCATCGAAGGGCGGCACGAACACCAGCCCCTCCGATTCGACCAAGGTCATCGTGTGTGCGAAGGCCTCGTCGAAATTGTCGCCCTCGAGCACGGCCTTGCCACCCAGCGCACGCACCGCGTCGACCTTGATCGCCGGGGTGGTACGCGGCATCACGATCACCGCCCGCACGCCGAGGTACCGGGCAGCCAATGCCACGCCCTGAGCATGATTGCCGGCCGAAGCGGTAATCACCCCCTTCGCGCGCTCCTCCTCGGTCAGCGCCACAACGCGGTTATAGGCACCGCGCAGCTTGAAGGAAAACACCGGCTGCAGGTCCTCGCGCTTGAGGAGCACCTGATTGTCGAGGCGGCGGCTGAGTGAGCGGGCCGGGTCCAGCGGCGTTTCCTGCGCCACATCGTAGACCCGGGCGGTGAGAATGCGTCTTACGTAATCGTCCATCGGACGAAGATACAGGGCGGGGGCGGCACCCCGCAAGCCGCTTGGGAGCCTGTCGCGGAGTGTTGCCGAAGCTTGCTCTTGAAATGGGCGCCGGACAGTCCGGAAAGAGCCGGGGACGCGCCTGCCTCCCCCTCTAGACCCTCTCGGGCGAGGTCAAAGCAGCACTACCGCCCAGATCACCGCGGCGTTGATGAAACTCAGAAACACCGCTGCCGAAGCCATGTCCTTGGCCCGCGCGGAAAGTGGATGGCGCTCACCGCCGAAGCGATCGATAGCCGCTTCGATGGCCGAATTGAGCAGTTCGACGATCAGCACCAGAATCACGCTGGCGGCCAGCAGGGCACGCTGCACGCCATCATGCCCCAGCCACAGCGCCAGCGGCACCAACAGCGCCGCCAGCACCAGTTCCTGCCGGAACGCCTCCTCGTGCGTGAACGCCGCACGCAGGCCGCGCCACGAGTAGACGAAGGATTTGAGAATACGCCTGAAGCCCGTATTGCAGCCGCTACTCATCCACCTCTCCCAGGTTCGGCTCCCAGCCTATCCAGGAAAGGTGTCATATGCATTACTCGGCCGTTACGTCCCCGGGTCGGAAGCGGCTGGCTGCCAGCGCAGATCGGGGTCGCGCGCGGCGCGCACCTCATCGAAACGGCGGTTGGGCTGCGTGTACGGCGCACCCTTGACCCGCGCCGCATCGCTCTCGGCCTCGGCGCGGATGGCGGCCATGGCGGCCACGAAACCGTCCAGCGCATCCTTGGCCTCGGTCTCGGTCGGCTCGATCAGCAGGCACTCGGGCACCAGCAGCGGGAAATAGGTGGTCGGGGCGTGAAAACCGAAATCCAGCAGGCGCTTAGCGTAATCCATCGCCGTCGCGCCGGTTTCCTTGGCCTCGCGCTTGAGCGTGACCACGAACTCGTGGGTGGCGCGGCGCCGCGGATAGGCCAGCGCAAACCCCGCCTCGTCCAGGCGTTTGGCGAGGTAATTGGCATTGAGAGTGGCGAACTCGGCCACCCGGCTCATGCCTTCGCGGCCCAGCATGCGCATGTAGGCATAGGCACGCAGCAGAACTCCGACGTTGCCCATGAATGCCGACAGGCGGCCGATGCTTTGCGGCCGGTCGTTTTCGTCGAGCAGACGGTAGCCCTCGCCATCGCGCGCCACCAGCGGCACCGGCAGGAAGGGCAGCAGCCGTTCGCTCACGCCCACCGCACCGGCACCCGGCCCGCCACCGCCGTGCGGCGTGGAAAAGGTCTTGTGCAGGTTC
Organism: Acidihalobacter sp.; assembly: GCF_037381185.1. Classification (NCBI taxonomy): domain Bacteria; kingdom Pseudomonadati; phylum Pseudomonadota; class Gammaproteobacteria; order Chromatiales; family Ectothiorhodospiraceae; genus Acidihalobacter; species Acidihalobacter sp. Next base: position 29,148 of record NZ_JARRQY010000026.1, on the reverse strand, counting down.
ATATGGATAACGTCGAAACCCATGTCGCCCGGGCGCACCTTGCCGAGGATGGCGTTCAGATTGGCACCGTCGTAGTACAGCAGGCCGCCGGCCTCGTGCACGATCCCGGCAATCTCGTGGATACGCCTTTCGAACACGCCCAGCGTGGACGGGTTGGTCAGCATGATGCCGGCGGTTTGCGGACCGACCGCCGCGCGCAGCGCATCCATGTCGACGTCACCGTCGGCATCGGTGGGTATCTCGCGTACCGCATAGCCGCACATGGTCGCAGTCGCCGGATTGGTGCCGTGCGCCGCGTCGGGGACGATGATCTCGCTGCGGGCAGCGTCGCCGCGCGCCTGGTGGTAGGCCCGGATCATGGCCACGCCGGCGAATTCGCCCTGCGCGCCGGCCATGGGCGTGAGCGACACGCCGCGCATGCCGGTGACGTCCTCAAGCATGGTCTGCAGCTCGAACAGCGTAGCCAGGATGCCCTGGCTGAAGCCCTCGGGCGCATACGGATGCCGGTCCAGGAAGCCGGGCAACATTGCCAGGGTGTTCGCGCCGCGCGGGTTGTATTTCATCGTGCACGAACCCAGCGGGTAGAACTGCGTGTCGATGGAAAAATTCTTCTGCGACAGGCGCGTGTAGTGGCGTACCGCCTGCAGCTCCGAGACCTCGGGCAGACCCGTCGCCGTGGTGCGGCGGAAGCGCTCGGGCAGGCCGTCCAGCGCGGCTTTGTTGAGCGGCGCCTGCGCGGCGGCGCGGCGTTGCGGCTTGGAATGTTCGAAGATCAACATCTCGGTAGACTCGATTCGGTCATTGGTGGGGCGCCGCGGCGGTCAAACCGCGGCTCCCAACCACTCAAAGCGCCGCGAGGGCGGCGTCATAGTTCGGCTCGTCGCCGATTTCGGGCACCAGTTCGGTGTACAGCACACGGTCGTCCGCATCCAGCACCACCACGGCGCGCGCCGTGATGCCGGCCAGCGGGCCGTTCTCGATGAGCACGCCGTAATCCTTGGCGAAACCGCGCGTACGCATCAGCGAGAGCGGCAGCACGTTGTCCACGCCCTCGGCCCCGCAGAAGCGCTTCTGCGCGAAAGGCAGGTCCGCGGAAATCACCAGCATCACGACATCGGCACGCTGACGAGCAAACTCGTTGAACTTGCGGGTGGACGTCGCGCAGGTCGGCGTGTCCAGGCTGGGCACGATGTTGAGCAGTTTCTTCTTGCCGGCGTAGGTCGCCAGGTTCACGTCGTTGAGATCGCCGTCGACCAGGTGAAAATCGGGCGCCTGACTGCCGACGGCAGGCAGCTCGCCGTTGGTATTGATGGGGGCGCCGTGCAGAGTGATGTTCGCCATGAGTTCTCTCCTTTCCTTGGTGGGGAAACCGTCGCGGGCATAGCGCGCCCGCTCAGGCTTCCAGTGCGCTTGCAAGCGCTTCGACGTAGCGCTGCAGGTCGTCCTCGGTCTTGGTTTCGGTCGCGCAGACGAGCACGGCGTCGGACATGCCGTAGCCGTCCCCGCCCAACTCGTAGCCACCCAGTACGCCCTGCGCAGCCATGTGCTCGAGCACCGGCGCGGCGGCGCGCGGCAGGCGCAGCGCCACCTCGTGGAAGAATTCGCCGCCGAATACGGGCTCGGCCCCGAGCGGACGCAGGCGCTCTACCAGGGCATGGGTATTGGCGTAGCTCGCCGCCGCCACGCGTGCCAGGCCTTCCGGCCCCAGCAGCGCCATGTGAATGGTCGAGGCGGTCACCACCAGGCCCTGATTGGTGCAGATATTGGAGGTCGCCTTGGAACGGCGGATGTGCTGTTCGCGAGCCTGCAGGGTGAGCACGAAACCAGGCTTCCCATCAGCATCGATGGCCCTGCCGACCAGGCGCCCGGGCATCTGGCGCACATGCGCCTGACGCGTGCACATGAAGCCGTAGTAAGGGCCGCCGGAGGACAGCGGCGCCCCCAGCGGCTGGCCGTCACCGACCACGATGTCGGCACCCGCGCCGCCCCATCCGCCCGGCGGCTCGAGCACCGCCAAGGTCAGCGGATTGACCACGGCGATCAGCGTCACGCCGTGCTCTGCGGCCCAGTCCGTCAGGACGTCGACCTCTTCCAGCACACCGAAGAAATTGGGCTGCGGCACGACCAGAGCGGTGATGTCCTGGTCCGCATAGGCTTCGAGGGCGGCCGGATCGAGGCGTCCGCTGGCGGCGTCGAAGGGCAGATCGACCAGCTCGATGCCCTGGGCGTGGACGATGGCGTGCGCGGTGGCGCGGTAGGCCGGATGCACGCTGCGCGGCATCAGCACCCGCCGCGACTTGGACTTGCGGTTGAGCCGCACGGCCATCAGCACCGCCTCGGCCAGCGCGGAGGCGCCGTCGTACAACGAAGCGTTGGAGACTTCCATGCCGGTCAGCCCGGTCATCATGCTCTGGTATTCGTAGATCAGCTGCAGCGTGCCCTGCGAAGCCTCGGCCTGATAGGGGGTGTAGGCGCTATAGAATTCGCCGCGCGTGGCGATCTCCCACACCGCAGCCGGGATGTGGTGCTCGTAGGCGCCCGCGCCGATGAAGCTCAGCGCTCCGGCGTCCTGCGCCGCGCGGCCGCGCATCAGACGCGCGACCTCCATCTCCGACAGCGCCTCGGGCACCGCCTGCAGCGCCGAGCTGCGCAGTCCCGCTGGAATCTCGTCGAACAGCGTCTCGATCTGCGGCACGCCGATGGCGGCCAGCATGGCGTCGATTTCGTCTTGGGTATGCGGTATGAAAGGCATGAATGAGTCTCGGCACAGCGTAGCCAACGCGCCCCGGGTTCCCACGGAACGCCTTGCGGCGCTCCGTGGTCCGTTGTCGTCTGCGCGTGGAATGGAGGGGCTCAACCCTCGGATTCGAGGAACGCGTCGTAGTCCGCGGCGCTCATCAGCGCTGCCACGGCATCGGCGTCATCGGGGCGCATGGTGAACAGCCAGCCGTCCGTATGCGCGGACTGGTTGACCAGCTCGGGCGTATCGGCCAGCTCTTCGTTGCCGCCCACGACTTCCCCAGTCAGCGGCGCATACACGTCGGAGGCGGCCTTGACCGATTCCACCACGGCGCAGGCGTCGCCCGCGCTCAGCCGCGAGCCGGCTTCAGGGGTTTCGACGAACACCAGATCTCCGAGCAGTTCCTGGGCATGATCGGTGATGCCGACGGTACAGGTGCCGTCGCCATTGTCGCGCACCCACTCGTGGCTCTTGGTGTACTTCAGATCGGATGGGTGATCACTCATCGCTTGCGTCTCCGAAAAAGTTATTCTGAAAGGTTCGCAGGCCCTCCGGGCCCGTTATCTAAAGACAGGACTTGCCATTGCGCACGAACGGCGGCTTCACCACGCGCGCCGAGAGCAGTTTGCCGCGGATATCCACCTCGCAACGCTCGCCGATGTCCGCCGGCACGCGTGCCAATGCAATCGCCACTGCGAGTGTAGGCGAGAACGTGCCGCTGGTGGTCTCGCCCTCGCCAATGCCCTCGACGACCACGCGCTGGTGACCGCGCAGCACGCCGCGCCCTTCCAGCACCAAACCGACGAAACGGCGCGACACGCCGGCCTTGCGCTGACTCTCCAGCGCCGTGCGGCCGATAAAATCACGCTCGGCCGGCTCCCAGGCGACGGTCCAGTCCAGGCCGCACTCCAGCGGACTGATGGTCTCGTCCATATCGGTACCGTACAGGTTCATGCCCGCCTCCAGGCGCAGCGTATCGCGCGCGCCGAGACCGATGGGCTTGACCCCTGCGGCCAGCAGCGCCCGCCAGAACGCGGCCGCCTCGTCCGCCGGCAGCATGATCTCGAAACCGTCCTCGCCGGTATAACCGGTGCGGGCCACGAAGCGCTCGCCGAGTTCGACGCCGCTGAAGGGCTTGAGCGCCAGCGCGGCCTCGGCGCCATCGCCGCCCAGCACCGCTGCGGCCCGCTCGCGCGCATTCGGCCCCTGCACCGCCAGCATCGCCAGATCGCCGCGCTCGTGCAGCGTGACCGCGAACGCGCCGGCCTGTTCCTGGAGCCAGGCCAGATCCTTGTCGTGCGTCGCGGCGTTGACGACCAGACGGTAGCGCTCGCCGCTCAGCCAATAGGTGATCAGATCGTCGATCACGCCGCCTTCGGGCGTGAGCATGCAGGCGTACAGCGCCTTACCGGGCGTCTTCAGCCTGGCCACGTCGTTGGCCAGCAGATAGCGCAGGAAATCGCAGGCGCCGGCCCCCGCCAGGTCGACGACGGTCATGTGGGAGACGTCGAACACCCCGGCGTCACGGCGCACCTGATGGTGCTCCTCGAGCTGGGAGCCGTAGTGCAGCGGCATTTCCCAGCCGGCGAAATCGACCAGCTTGGCGCTCGCGGCGACGTGTTCGGAGTAAAGTGGCGTGCGCTGCGACATGAATCAGGTTCCTCAAGGTTTCGAGGCCGGTCCGTCGAGACGGTGGCTTCGAGGCTACGGCTTCAGCGCCGCCCGACCCGTTCCCGCGGAATGAGCCCGGCGATACTGCCAGCCGCCCCTCTGTCCTCGAACCTGAGAGATTAGGCGCACGCAGCCATCGAAAATGGGCTCCCCCCATCGATGCCCAGGCCCGCGCCATCCCCTTCGGTGGGCCGCTCGTCCAATGCGGCGGCCGCTCTCCAGAGCCGATAGCGATCACGGTCACCCGTGATCGTAGGCCGCCATGTCCTTTTGCCTGAGCGTTTCCGGACGGTTTGCGCCTTCGGCGACCCGCAACAGGCGGGTTCTCTCCAGGGCGGCCATTCAATCGTGCTGCAACTATAGCGGGGTCCGGCCACGATGTGAACGATATTCGCCCCCGCCCGGGAGCACGGAAACCCAAGGATGCGCTGATTAAATGAGCGAGCGTGATGCGTTGCAAGGCGCCCGCAGCGCAGCGAGTGAGACATATCAAGTGGATAGGCGAAGGAGCGAACAGCGAGCAACGTAGCAGATCGCCCGCCTAGCCATCTAATCCGCGTGTCCCTAAGCCATTTGCCGGACAGGGCACTAGACTCAGCGCAAAAGACGGGCGATCACGACACGAAAAGGGGGAGACGATGAACGCAAGAATGATCCTGCCGGCGCTGCTGCTGGCAGCCGCGACAGCGCCAGCGCTGGCCTCCGGACCGAGCGTCAGCGGAGCCTGGATACGCGCCGTACCGGCAGGCGCCGACACCACCGCCGGCTATATGCGCCTGCACAATCCTTCCGACCGGCCGCTTGCCCTGATCGGCGCTTCCAGCCCCGCTTTCGGGCTGGTCGAGTTGCGCAAGAGCGTGTTCTCGAACGGCGCCGGGCGGGTCATCCCGCAGGCACGCGTGGTGGTCCCGGCACACGGCCGGCTGGACTTCGCCCCCGGCGGCTACCACCTCATACTGCAACAGCCCGGACACGCGCTGCACGCCGGGGACGACGTCGCGGTCACGCTGCGCTTCTACGGCGGCCGAACACTGCGCACGACCTTCCGGGTACGCCCGGCGCCGGGCCGGGAGCCCATGCCGCGAGCGCCGGCGCCCTGATCCGTCAGGACCCTTTGTGTTTGGCGATGCGCGCCTCGACTGCCTTGAGGGCCGCCAGCAACTGCGCATCGTCGCTGTGGCGCAGCTTGCTGGCGCTGAGGCCATGCATCGCATCGGGCCGCAGCATGATCGCCTTCTCGCTCAGCGCGACCTTCTGCGTCGGTGCGATACCCTTGTGCCAGATGGTATGACCGTCCGGGGTAAGCCATTCACGCACCGCGATCAGCAGCGCCGAACCGTTCGAGAGCGTGAACTGGCGCAAAACGGTCCCGGTGCCGAAGCTGCGCTCGCCGATCAGCGGCGCGCCGACATTGTCCTTGAGCGCACCGGCGACGATCTCGGCCGCACTGGCAGTCCCGCCGTTGATCAACACCGCCAGCGGCAGGTCGAACTTCGGCACGTCGGTGCGCACCGGAATCGGCTTGATCTGCCCGGCGACGTTCTTCTCCAGCAGTACGTTGCCCTTGCGCACTAACAGACTGGTCACGTCGATCGCCTGATCGAGCAGACCGCCGGGATCGTTGCGCAGGTCGAGCACCACGCCCTTCGCCCCGGCGCGGCGCGCCTCGCCCAGCGCCTTGTCCAGGCCCGCGGCAGTGCCGTCGCTGAAACTGGCGATGCGGATATCCGCAACCCGTGTGCCCGGCAGCATGTGCCAGCTGACGCTGTGCACCGGGATGTCCGCCCGCACCAGGGTCACACTACGCTTGTCGCTGGAAGTAGGCGCCTGCAACAGCAGGGTGACCTTGCTGCCTGCCGGCCCGCGGATGCGTTCGACCACCGCGCTCAGCGACTCGCCCACCACCGACTTGCCGTCGACCTTGAGAATGAGATCCCCGGGCTTGAGGTGCGCACGCTGCGCGGGCGTGCCGTCGATAGGCGTGACAATGATCACATGTGCGCCCTTGAGCCGCACTTCCGCGCCGATGCCGGCGAAATGCCCGGAAATGGCGGCATTGGCCATGCGCACCTCGCGCGGCGTCAGAAAAGTGCTGTGGCCGGTATCCCCCAGCGAATCGACCATGCCGCTGATAGCCGCGTAGGTCATGCGCTGAGGCTTGATCGCCGGCCGGTCGACGTAGTGCGCGTCGATCAGGTTCCAGGCCTGCGCCATGAGTTTGAAATCGCCGATCGCCGCAGTCGGCACCATCGCCCCGGGGATGATTCCGGCGAGGTAGGTACGGTCGGCAACGATGCCCAGAGCCATACCGAACAGCAGAATGATCAACGCTCGCACCGGTCGCGGCGAAGGTCGCCCCAAAACAGTCTTCTTAGTCATCTATCGCTATCGTCCCAAACGCGGCCTGTCCCGTGAAGGCCGCGTTAAGAGCTTATCAAAAGCACGCGTGTTGCGGCGCATGCGCCGCCCCCATCGGATCAAGCCGCTCTCACGGCCAAATACCGCGCTCGAGGGTGACCCGCGCCAGGCGCTCTATCGCCACCGCCAGCGCAGCCACGCGCAGATCGGCCTCCGGCATCCCGCCCTGCAGCCGCCGCCAGCGTTCGACCACGACGTCCACCGCCTGGTTCATCTTGCGGCGCAGCTTGGCGTTGACGGTTTCCAGGTCCCACTGTTCGTTCTGCGTATTCTGAACCCACTCGAAGTAACTCACCGTCACGCCGCCGGCGTTGACCAGAATATCCGGCAACACTATCACGCCACGCGTTCTCAGCAACTCGTCCGCCGCCGGCGTCAGCGGCCCGTTGGCCGCTTCGGCTATGAGACGCGCACGCACGCTGTCGGCGTTGTCACGGCGGATCTGCTGTCCGCCTGCGGCGGGAACCAGGATGTCGCATTCCAGCGCCAGCAGATCGGCGTTGGTCAGACTGCGCGTGTCCGGCAATCCGACCACGGTGCCGTGCTCGGCCTTATAGGCCGCGACCACGTCGGGATCGAGGCCGTCCTCGCGCAGGATCGCGCCCTGCGAATCGCTGACGGCGACGATGCGCGCGCCCGCCTGATGAAACAACGCCGCCACACCGCCGCCCACCTGGCCGAAGCCCTGTACGGCGACGGTCGCGCCCTGCACCGAGGTCAATCCCGGCAGGGGCTCGAGTTCGAGGAAACGCTCCACGGCGAACAGACAGCCGCGGCTGGTCGCCTCGCGGCGTCCCAGCGAACCGCCCAGGTCGAGCGGCTTTCCGGTCACCACCGGCCGGTTGTTGCGCCCGGGATGCAGCACGTCGTAGGTATCGTAGACCCAGGCCATGGTCCGCTCGTCGGTATACATGTCGGGGGCCGGGATGTCGGTGTGCGGGCCGATGTTCTCGCCCAGTTCGGTGATGTAGCGCCGCGTGATGTGGCGCAGTTCGGCCTCGCCCAGCGTCTTCGCGTCGCAGACCACTCCGCCCTTGGCGCCGCCGAAGGGCACCCGCACCAGGGTGCACTTCCAGGTCATGAGCGCGGCCAGCGCACTCACTTCCTCCAGCGTCACCTCCGGATGAAAGCGTATGCCGCCCTTGCCGGGCCCCTGGGTGCGGCTGTGCAGCACGCGATAGCCGCGAAAGCTGCGCACCGAACCGTCCTCCATCTCCACCGGGAAGGTCACGGTGACGGTGCGCCGCGGCAGGCGCAGATGGTCGATCAGGCCGCGCTGCAGATAATCGAGGGTGGAGACCGCCCGGTCGACCTGCGCACGCAGGATGTGCAGCGGATCGAGATCTTCGGCCTCGACCGTTTCGGAAACGCCGCCGGATTCGCTCATGCAGTGCCCTCGTTCCGTTGCCCGGGGCACTAGTGTACTACCGTCGCGAAACTACTCGACGGGTTCCAGGGCCTCGTATTCGGCGTCGCTGAACAGACGCGAGCGGGTCAGGAAGCGCTTGCCTTCCGGGCCTTCCAGGGAAAACATGCCGCCGCGCCCCGGCACCACGTCGATGATGAGCTGCGTATGCTTCCAGTACTCGAACTGCGAGGCGCTGATATAGAACGGCATGCCGCCGATACGCCCGAGCAGGCGGTCCTGCTCGCCCACCATCAGCTCGCCCTGCGGATAGCACATCGGCGCACTGCCGTCGCAACATCCGCCGGACTGGTGGAACATCAGCGCTCCGTGCTTGGCGCGCAGCGTTTCGATCAGATCCAGCGTCTCCTGCGTCGCCGTCACCCGCGGCATGGCAGCGCTCTTCTCCTCCTCGTCCATGAAACTCCTCCTGCCGATGCATGGGGGGCGCCGCGGCATGATCACCGCGACGCCCATTGGCATCAGGCATTCATGTCGAGCACCACCCGGCCCTCGATCTGACCATCATGCATACGCCGGAAGATATCATTGATATTGCTCAGGCTCTGCGGTTCGACCGTGGCCGCCACCTTGCCGGCACCGGCGAAATCGAGCGACTCCTGCAGGTCCAGCCGCGTGCCCACGATGGATCCGCGAACGGTGATTCCGTTTAGCACCATATCGAATATCGGCAGCGGGAAACTGCCCGGAGGCAGGCCGTTGAGCGAAACCGTGCCGCCGCGCCGAACCATGCCGAGCGCCTGTTCGAAGGCCTTGGGCGATACCGCGGTGACCAGCACCCCGTGCACGCCACCGAGTTCCTTCTTCAGGAATGCGGCCGGATCGGTGTTCCTGGCATTGACGGTGACCGCCGCCCCGAGACGCCGGGCGAACTCCAGCTTGGCGTCGTCGATATCGACCGCCGCCACGTTGAAACCCATGGCCTGGGCATACTGCACCGCCATGTGGCCCAGCCCGCCGATGCCGGAGATCGCCACCCAATTGCCGGGTTTGGCTTCGGTCATCTTGAGACCCTTGTAGACGGTCACTCCCGCACACAACACCGGCGCGATGTCGACGAAACCGACGTTGTCGGGCAGGCGCCCCACGTAGTCGGGGTCGGCGATAGCGTATTCCGCGAAGCCTCCGTTGACCGAATAACCGGCGTTCTGCTGCGACTCGCACAGCGTCTCCCAGCCTCCCATGCAGTGCTCGCAATGGCCGCAGGCCGAATACAGCCACGGAACGCCGACCCGATCGCCTTCCTTGACGTGCGTCACGCCCTTGCCCACGCCGGAAACGAAACCGACGCCCTCATGACCGGGAATGAACGGTGGATTGGGCTTGACCGGCCAGTCGCCTTCGGCCGCGTGCAAATCGGTATGGCACACGCCGCAAGCCTCGATCTTGACCTGAATCTCGCCGTCGCCGGGCTCCGGCACCGGCACCTCGTCGATGGTCAGGGGTTTACCGAATTCGCGGACGGTAGCCGCCTTCATCATCTTGGACATCAACATCCTCCTTGCATTGGTCCCCTTCGATCCCCCCAGCACCGGAGCAGGCACCCCGGCCCGCTCCGGCCATGCCTGCTCAGAAAAAGCCCAGCGGAGACTCGCTATAGCTCACCAACAGGTTTTTGGTCTGCTGATAATGGTCGAGCATCATCTTGTGGTTCTCGCGGCCAATGCCGGACTGCTTGTAACCGCCGAAGGCCGCATGCGCGGGGTAGGCGTGGTAGCAGTTGGTCCACACGCGTCCAGCCTTGATCGCGCGTCCGGCGCGGAAGGCGGTGTTAGCGTCGCGCGTCCACACGCCGGCACCGAGGCCGTACAGCGTGTCGTTGGCGATTTCCAGCGCCTCATCCATATCCTTGAAGGTAGTCACGGACACCACCGGCCCGAAGATCTCCTCCTGGAAGATGCGCATCTTGTTGTGGCCCTTGAACACCGTCGGCTTGATGTAAAAGCCGTCCTTGAAGTCGCCGCCGAGTTCGTTGCGCTCGCCGCCGATCAGGCAGTCGGCGCCCTCCTGCTTGCCAAGGTCGAGATAGGAGAGGATCTTCTCCATCTGCTCCTGCGAAGCCTGGGCGCCGATCATGGTGGTCGGATCGAGCGGGTCGCCCTGCTTGACCGCAGCCACCCGTTCGAGCGCGCGTTCCATGAACGCGTCGTAGATGGATTCGTGGATCAGCGCGCGCGAAGGGCAGGTGCACACCTCGCCCTGATTGAGGGCGAACATCGTGAAGCCCTCCAGCGCCTTGTCCAGGAAGCCGTCGTCCCTGTCCATCACGTCAGGGAAGAAAACGTTCGGCGACTTGCCGCCCAGCTCCAGGGTCACCGGAATGATGTTCTGCGCGGCGTACTGCATGATCAGCCGCCCCGTGGTGGTCTCGCCGGTGAACGCGACCTTGGCGATCCGGTTGCTCGAAGCCAGCGGCTTGCCCGCCTCCAGACCGAAGCCGTTGACGATGTTGATCACGCCGGGAGGCAGCAGATCCTCGATCAGCTCCATCATCACCAGGATCGAGGCCGGCGTCTGCTCGGCCGGCTTGAGCACCACACAATTACCCGCGGCCAGCGCCGGCGCGAGCTTCCACACCGCCATCAGGATCGGGAAATTCCAGGGGATGATCTGCCCGACCACGCCCAGCGGCTCCTTGAAGTGGTACGCGTAGGTGTCGTGATCGATCTCGCTGATTCCACCCTCCTCGCTACGCACGCAGCCGGCGAAGTAGCGGAAGTGGTCGATGGCCAGCGGAATGTCCGCAGCCGTGGTCTCGCGGATCGGCTTGCCGTTGTCCCAGGTCTCGGCGGTGGCGAGCAGCTCCAGGTTCTGCTCCATGCGGTCGGCGATGCGGTTGAGAATCACCGCGCGCTCGGCCGGCGAGGTGCGGCCCCAGGCGTCTTTCGCCGCATGGGCGGCATCCAGTGCGCGCTCCACGTCGTCGGCCTTGGAGCGCGGCACTTCGCACAGCACGCGCCCCGTAACCGGTGTGATGTTCTCGAAATACTCGCCACCTTCCGGCGCGGTCCACTTTCCGTTGATGTAATTGCCGTAGCGGGCCTTGAACGGCAGCGCGGCGCCATGTGCCTGGGTATCGATCGCTTGGGTAGACATGGTCGGAACTCCTCCGTTGTGTCGTTATGCGGCACAGCTCGAAAGGCTGTCCGACGATAAGGGCAGATTCCATGCCAGCGGCGCAGACAAAACCGCCCGGGCCGCGACATTCGGCGCCACGACAAGGCCTCCCGGAGTATCCGGCTGGTCGTTTGCAACAGACTCGACTACGCTTGTGCCGATGAGAATGTGATGCATCTGTCGCGTTTTGCGACAGCCCACGTCGCACGTCGCGACAGGAGTAGACATGCGCACAGACCAAACAACCGGCAGACTGGCTGATATCGAGACCGCCCGCCGACAGCTGCTCGAACTGGGAGACGATCCCAGCGGCCAAGTGGCCGACGTCATCGCCCGTTCCTGGCTGCGTTGCGTCGAGCGGCTGGATGCCGGCGCGCAGCCACCGATCGAGGTCGCCGAGCGCCCGGAACTGGAAATACGCCGGGAAGCCCAGGGGCAGCTTCGCCGTGCCGCCGGCCCGGAACTCGATGCGCTTGCCGAACTGGTGTACGACAGCCAGAGCATGGTGCTGCTGGCGGACACCGACGGACTCATCCTCGACGCCGTGGGCAACACCGATTTCGTGCACAAGGCGGCCCGCGTGGCCCTCCAGCCCGGCGCGATGTGGTCCGAAGCGCACCGCGGCACCAACGCCATCGGCACCGCCCTGATCGAACGCCGCGCCGTCGAAGTGCTCGGGCGCGAGCACTACCTCGAATGCAACGGCATCCTCAGCTGCCACGCCGCCCCCATACTGACCACCCGCGGCGAACCCTGCGGCGTCATGGACGTCTCCGGCGACTCGCGGCTGAGCAACCTGCACGCGCTGGGCATGGTGCGCATGGCCATCCAGATCGTCGAACACCGCCTGGCCTGCGACGCTCCGGACGACTGCTGCCTGCTGCGTTTCCATCGGCGCCCGGAGTTGCTCGGCACGCACCGCGAAGCGGTGCTGGTACTGCGCGACGGCAACATCGTCGGAGCCAACCGCGCGGCCCTGCAACTGCTGCAGGCCAATTGGCGCGAACTCCTCGACTCGCCTCCGGAGCGCTGGCTGGAACCGACCGGCAAAATCGCGCAGAGTCTGTTCCATACGCTGGACGGAAGCCTGGTCCATGCGTCTGCACGCGCAGACGCGCCACCACGGCGCCGACGCGTGCAACGGGAAAGACCGGCCCCTGGAGAGGAATTCGTCGCCGACCCGGGCACGGATGAACAGCTGGCGCAGGCCGCAGCCGTGCTCGACGCCGGCATTTCGGTGCTGATCAGCGGCGAGACCGGCGTGGGCAAGGAAGTCTTCGCCCGCCGCCTGCATGCGCGCAGCCGACGATGCGACGGACCGTTCGTGGCAATCAACTGCGCGGCCATGCCCGAAACCCTGATCGAATCCGAGCTGTTCGGCTACGAAGACGGAGCATTCACCGGCGCGCGCCGCAAAGGCATGCCCGGCCGAATCCGCGAGGCCGACGGCGGCGTGCTGTTCCTGGACGAAATCGGCGACATGCCGCTGGCCCTGCAGGCGCGGCTGCTGCGCGTGCTGCAGGAACGCAGCGTCTCGCCGCTGGGTTGCGGCGCTCCCGTCGCGGTGGATTTCGATCTGGTCTGCGCGACCAACCGCGACCTGCAGCAGTTGGTCGCGGCAGAACGCTTTCGCGCAGACCTCTACTACCGTATCCAGGACTTCAAGGTGCAACTGCCGGCGTTACGCGAGCGCATGGATCGCGAACGGCTGATACGGGAGCTATTCGCGCATTTCGACACCGGCCGCCGCCGGCTCGCCCCGGCGACACTGCAACGGCTGTGCGCCTACGCCTGGCCCGGCAATCTGCGCCAGCTCGTCAGTACGCTGCGCACGCTGCTCGCACTCACTCCCCCGGGCCAGACCATAGAATCCGAACAGTTGCCAGCCGAGTTGCAGGCCACCGCCTCGGGCGGCGCGCTGGAAATGCAGACTGCCGACTGTGACCTGCGCACGCTCGGACGCGAAGCGATCGAACGCGCGCTGCAGGCCTCGGACGGCTGCGTCAGCGCCGCGGCGCGGCAGTTGGGAATACACCGCAGCACACTTTATCGTCAGCTCAAGCGCCTGGGACACTGACAGGCCGTTAAAGAGGCCAAAGATCACGCCCTGATTTACACTGCGGAGCAAGCCCACCCTGCAGAACCCTAACCATGTCCGAAAACCCCGCCAACGCCGCCCAAGACACCCGCAGCGTACGCGTCTGGGACCTGCCCAGCCGCCTGTTCCACTGGCTGCTGGTAGCGCTGATCGGCGCGCAGTGGCTCACCGCCAACGGCGACGTCTCATGGATGTGGCTGCACCAATGGGGCGGTTACGCCATTCTCGCCCTGGTCATCTGGCGCCTGCTGTGGGGATTCGCAGGCAGCCCGACCGCCCGTTTCGCCAACTTCCTGCGCGGCCCGCGTGCGGTGACCACCTACGCGCGCGGCCTGTTGCACGAAGAGCATCCGGTGATCATCGGCCACAACCCCCTGGGCGGCTGGAGCGTGGTTCTGATGCTGTTGCTGATCGCCCTGCAAGCGGGAACCGGGCTGTTCTCCAGCGACGACATCCTCACCGAGGGTCCGCTGGCGCATCTCGTCAGCAGCGATTGGGTCGGTTTCCTCACCGCGGTGCACCACATCAGCTTCAACCTGCTACTGGCGCTGGTGGTTCTACACATCGGCGCGGTCTTCCTGCACCTGTTCGTCGGCGAAGACGACCTGGTCACCCCCATGCTCACCGGCCGCAAACGCATTCCAGCCATGCTGGCAGGAGCCGAGCGCCCCTTTGTCGGCAACCTGCGGGCGGTCATTCTTTTCCTATGCGTTGTGGGCTTGCTCTGGGTCGTTCTGCGGCTGTAGGAACCCTTCGAGATAGTGTTTTCACTTTCCCCAGCACGGGATTTTGCAGAGACCCTAGCTGTAGACCGTTCAGTAAAAGCGGATCTTCATCAGGAGTGGCCGTCAGGCGGGAGTCGACCCCGAGCTGCCGGTCGCGTTACTTGGCGTCGATGGCCGATGTATATAGCAAAGCAGTCAGCAACTACTGAAAAGTGTCTAGTAAACTGGTGGCTATTCAATGCGTGAACATTTGGCGAGTTGAGTCTTTATCGGTTTATGAAGGGATGGCAGCCAATTCAATTTGGCGACCAAGAAGACCGCTTGTGGTCAGATCCCGCCTGAGACTCACATCAACCCTTGGGTTCGGTCTGGGAGAGAGGAGGTTAACCGGCCCTTTTCCATCGGGCAGTGACCAGGTGAACCTTGATATACGTCAATAGCACGCGCTCTGGGATGTCTATGTTTGTATTCAGCCGACGCGCAATGCAGCAGATGTTGGACGAGATTGCGCCATGGATGCCAGAAAAGCCGTTTACGGAACTGCTGCGTAGGTTAAATGCCTCTTATACCAATCGGCTGCCACAAATGTGGGAGTTGGTCTGGCTCTATGCACTAGGATCAGTCCTGCCGGTCGAGCACGAGCATCCACTTCCAAATGGAAAACCAGATGTATGGTTCTCAGTTACAGACGAAGAAAGGGTTGTTCCCGTGGTTGCAGACATCACGACCCTTTCGGATGCCACACTGCACAAAGCCAACCCATTTGAACAGCTATCCGATGCAGTGCATGAGCAGGCTCGCAAGGCAGGTATGCAGGGAGGCGGATTTCATATCTCCGTCTCACACAGAGAAGCGGGCGCCAGTGGTGCGGGAAAGGTGCAGCTCCAGATACCGACTGGCCCAGAGTTCGAGCGGCTTGTTAAGCGGCATATCAAACCATTCGCGCGTCGAGTAGCCGCAGAACCAACGGACCCACACAAGCTAGAAGTGGATGAAGTTGGCGCTAGATTTGTTGTCGAATACAAAGGGCCGAGTCAGTATTCGGGCGGTTCATGTCGATCGTACGACAACGTTTTGAGTCTAAAGAACAATGCCTTGTTCAATCGGCTTAACGACAAGACCCGGCAGCTGCGAGGTGCCCCTGAAGGCGCTATCCGCATGCTTGTAGTCTGCGATGGTGATTGCGCGTTACTGAGTCACCCCTCCTCATTAGAGGGATTCAATGCTCAACAAGTTGCCGAGCACTTCCTTCGAGGAAGTCAGACGATAGATCTCGTCTTGCTAGTGACCGTCGTCGAGGAGAGCGTGTCAGCTTTTGGTCGACGTAGTCACCGTTATATGAGTTGCGAGTTGGTTGCTGCACCGCCGGGCCGTCGGCCGGCACACATGAACGCAGGTGTTGTCGCCGCAGTGAGACGTGTTCTGGACGATGCCGTCATGAAGTTACCCGAGCCGCTGATGATGCCCAACAACGCTCTGCGACGGAACTTAGATTCGGAATGGAGTGCCAGTATGGAAGGGGGATATGAACAGCGCGGGGATCGGATCAAAGTATCAGCGCGCGCCGTGCTTGAATTGCTGGCTGGCGCTATGACCTATGAGCGATTCGCTGATGTTCATGGATGGACCGAGGATAGATCTGATCTGCTCCGTTCGTGCCTCGCCTCGGGCCAACTCTTCAGGAAGGTTAGAATCGAGCACTTGGGGCCAGGCCAGGACGATGATTGGCTGGTGTTTGAATTCGGGCCGCCTGATCCAGCGATTAGCACATTTCGGATGCCGTAGCGGTCGGATGGCTTGGCCTGCGTTCCCATCATAACGTGACTAAAAGCCCTGGCATATCTATTCATCGATGATGAAGTGGCACCGGCTGCATGCGGCCCTGAACGGTCTGACGTTTAGAGCACAGCAACGGCGGATGCACAGCGCAAAGCAGTCGCTTGTATCGCTGATGTGATCACGGAAACGTTCTGGTCAGTCTTGTTCATGCGCACAGGACGCAGCCTCCTATTTGGTTTCACCCACTGCCCGCAAATAATCTACGACATCAGGTAGGACAAGGTCAGAGCGCATGTAGGCTTGCGCATGATTAAGACCAGGGATGGAGGTGAATACCGCATTCGGCATGTCCGCGACACACGCTTCAACTTTGGGGCACCGCGGATCGCCTGCTCCCGCGTACAGGAAACACGGCATCATCATGCCTGGAACGATCTCTTCAAGTGAGTCTCGATCGTGCATGGCAGCCGCAAGGGCCTGAAGATCATTACCGAGTATCCAGTCTCTGATCTCCGGCGTGACGCGGACGCCCACATATCCTTCCATAGCCGCAATGAAAGCGTCCGGGTCTGTGCCGTCAACATCATGAAAAACTTCCGCGCTTTCGGCATACGGATGGGCGCCGCCGAGGATAAGCGATTGCACACGATTGGCTGCGTGTTTTGCCATTCCGAACCCGATCCAGCCACCCATCGAATAGCCCCAGTAATGCGCGCTCTGAATACTAAGATCGTCCAACACCGCGGCAACATCGCTCACGCGCAATGGCAACGCATACGAAGCCGCGTCGTGCGGTTTATCGCTGGAACCGTGTCCACGGGCATCAATCAGGACGAGCTGGTAGCGATCCTTGAGAAAATCAACGCATCCGTTTTGATACCACGCCTCGATACTTGAGGCGCTTCCATGTTGAAGGACAAGCGGTGGGCCTTCGCCCTCTACCTCATAATGAATATGTAGACCTTGGTTGCTCGCATATGGCACTGGCAAACCTCAATGTGGCTATTCATTTTATCGGCTGCCGAGCATCCGACTTCAGCGAAGACAAAAAGGATACGCAACACACAGCAACAGGTCTCGTCTTTTGCCTCACCCCGTGCATCCGCCAGCTGGGGAGGATCAGTTTCTGCTTTCCAATAGTTCCGTAGGCTGGGGTGAGTACATCGAACCCCAACCTACGTCTCGACACACGAATGCACAGCCGGATCATTCACTTTTTTGAGCGCGACTTGCGGTACAGAGATTCAGTTCTGGGCGGATTGGCACCGTCCACCTCCGCGCTCTCACCCCCTCCTACCGCTGATACTTGACGAAGGGCGTCAGTCGGCCGATGCGGTCATATAGTCTGCGCGCTGTTTCGTTGAAATCCTGCGTCATCCAATACACCGATGGTGTGCCATTGGCATCCGCGGCAACGTAGACGGCTTCGATCAATGCACGTCCGACGCCTGTTCCGCGTACCGACGGATCGACATAGAGGTCCTGTAGATAGCAGACATCTTCCAGGCGCCAGTTATGGGCGTGATAGATGATGTGGACCAACCCGACGAGACGCCCCTCGTATTCGGCCACGAAGGCGCATTGTTGAGGCCTGTTCGGGTCGAGGAGCCGGGCGAAGGTACTCTGGTAAACCTCTTCGCTCACAGCGCTTTCGTAGAAATCCAGATACGCCGTCCAAAGCGTTCGCCATTCGGCTTCGTCGCCCTCGCGCAGGGGGCGGACTTGAAGAGTCATAAGTGGCACCCTTGATGATTATATTTTCCAGAAAACTCAACAGTCTTTCGCCGACCGCACCCCATGCCACACCGGCAGTTCCAGATCCTCCGGTTCCTCAACGGGTCCGCCGGTGCGGGATTTGTAGGCACCCTCCTCGACCGTGAGTCTGATCAATGCCGTGGCCTTGCGTTCGGTCGTGTTGGGCGGGCGTACCTGCTCCCAGCGCCCCGGCTCCAGCTGCTCGATGATGGCCTTGAAGGCTTCATCGAAGTCCCGCGGGTCGGACACCCGCTCGCCGCGACAATAAAGCACCGCCGATTCGTAGTTCGCACTGTGATGATAGGCGGATTTGGCCAGCACCCACTCCTGGCAGTCGGCGAAGGACAGGCACACCAGGCAGCCGGTTTCCAGGAGACGGGCCAGCCGCCCCTTGTTCAGGGTGTGCACATAGAGATGGTCGTCATGACGCCAGACGGTGATCGGAATGCTGCGCGGCTCGCCGTTTTCGACGAAGGCGAGATGGCCGGTCTTCAGGCGGTCGACCAGCGCATAGGAGCTCGCCCGCTCGTAGCTGGCGCGATTCTCTTTCCTGACCTTGCTGCGTGAAGTGCAGGGGAATACGTCTGATTCGACCATGTTCTGCTCCGGCTATCTCGAATGTACTTGTGGACCGCATGCCGCCATTCCAGAATACCCACAACTGGATGCATAAAAAGATCCACTTTGCAACTTTCAATGGGACCAATTCGGGCATTTCGACAATGATCTCGGACATACAGCTCGATCGCAGCCGGCCACTGCAAACCCAGCTCTACGAGCAGTTGGCCGAGCGCATCCTGTCGGGACGCTACCGCGCCGGACAGCGCCT
Organism: Acidihalobacter sp.; assembly: GCF_037381185.1. Lineage (NCBI taxonomy): Bacteria > Pseudomonadati > Pseudomonadota > Gammaproteobacteria > Chromatiales > Ectothiorhodospiraceae > Acidihalobacter > Acidihalobacter sp. The sequence continues at coordinate 10,590 of NZ_JARRQY010000026.1, read as the reverse complement.
GCCGTCGGGCCGCGAATGCGCCACTCGCTGGGGCGTAAGCCGCAATACCGTGAACGCGGTGTTCGACCAGCTGCGCGCCGAAGGGCTGCTGCTCAGCCGACGCGGCGCGGGCTGGTACGTACACCACGACCTGCCCTCCATACCCCGCTCCCCCGAGCCGCCTCGAGTCGCCGGCGACCCCACGCCGATACCCAGGCTGTCACGCTACGGACGACGCCTACAGGAACTCGGCGGCGCCGAGCGCAGCAATACCAGCCTGCCGCTGACGCCGGGCATAGCCGATCTGACGGCGTTTCCCGTAAGGACCTGGAACCGTATACGCCATCACTACGAAAGCCGGCGCCAGGCGCTCGGCTTTGAGAGCTACCAGGGCCTGCCGCTGCTGCGCGAAGCGCTGGCCGACTACCTGCGCAGCAGCCGCGGACTGCGCTGTACGCCGGAACAGATCCTGATCACGCACGGCGCCCAGCAGGCCATCGCGCTGATCGCACAGGTGCTGCTCGACCCGGACGAGAGCGTGCTGATGGAGAATCCCGGCTACGGCGGTGCGCGCCGCGCCTTCGCCGGCGTCAGTGCGCGCATACGGCCCGTGCAGGTCGGCCCTCAGGGTCTGGCGCCCGAACGCCTGCCGGAAACGCCGGACGCGCGCCTGCTCTACTGCACGCCCACCCATCAATACCCGCTGGGCGGCATCGTGCCGACCGCACAGCGCCTGCAGCTGCTGGAATGGGCCAGGCGCAACAGCGCGTGGATCGTCGAGGACGACTACGACAGCGAGTTCCATTTCTATCAGAAGCCGATTCCGGCCATGCAGGGCCTGGTCGACAACGCGCCGGTGATCTACGTGGGCAGCTTCTCCAAGACCCTGTTCCCCGCGCTGCGGCTGGGCTATCTGGTCGCCCCCGAACCGTTGCTTGACGTATTGGTCGCCGGCAAGTGCTTCATGAGCGGAGAAAGCCCCCAGCTCCCGCAATACGTGGCCGCCGAGTTCGTGGCGCAGGGTTTCTTCGCCCGCCATCTGCGGCGCATGCGCCAGATCTATCGGGAAAAATGGGAACTGTGCATGGCACTCTGGCGGCAGGAACTGGACGGCCGGCTGGAACCGGTGGCGCAGAGCGCCGGCATGCATCTGGTGTTCCGCGGCGAATGCGAGGACGAGACAATCTGCAACGGCATGCGCTCGGCGGGCTACGGCTCCACGCCGCTGTCAGGGTACTACTGCACCGAGCGTTCGGAGACGGGTTTCGTGGTCGGCTACGCCAATGCCCGGCCGGCGGAGATCGTCAGCGGCATGCATACGCTAGCGAGGCAGATCGGCGCGCGCTGACGCCAACGCACTCAGCCGAGATAACGGTCCTTCAGCCGCACATAGTGCGCGGCGGAATAGCGCAGGCGTTCGATTTCCTCGGCGTCCAGGCGTCTGGCGCAACGCGCCGGATTGCCCAGCCACAGCTCGCCCTCGCCCACCGTCTTGCCCGGCGGCACCAGCGTTCCGGCGCCAATCAGCGCGTTCGGCCCGATCACGGCACCGTCGAGCACGGTGGCGTGCATGCCGATCAGGCAGGCGTCGCCCAAGGTGCAGGCATGCACCACGGCCGCATGGCCAATGGTGACGTCAGCGCCGATCAGACACGGCAGACCGCCGGGCGAATAGGGGCCATCGTGCGTCACATGCACCACGGCGCCGTCCTGGATATTGCTGCGCGCGCCGACGCGAATGTAATGCACATCGCCGCGCAGCACCGCGCCGGGCCACACCGATGCGTCGTCACCCAGTTCGACGTCGCCGATCACGCTGGCGGCCGGATCGACGTAGACCCGCTCGCCGAGCCGTGGCGTGTATTCGCCAAATGCACGCACCGCACACATCACTCATCGCTCCTCTGGATACGCGCGGGGCGGGTTCGCCCCGCGCTTCTGTGCTCAACGATCCTTGAACGCCTTGTGGCAGGCCTTGCAGGTCTGTGCGGTCTGGCCGAACTGGAAGCGGATCTTGCCCATGTCTTCGCTACGCGCGACCTCCACCAGCTTCGCGCTCTCGGTCTCCAGCGCCTTGGCTTTGTCGCTGAACTGGGCCGGCTTGTTCCAGATATCCGCACGTGCCTTGGTGTCGCCGACATCGGAGCCTTTCGGGAACGCTTCCCAAGGCATGCGGCTCAATTCATCCAGCCATTGCGCGTAGCGTACGAACGCCGCCTTGTCGTAAGCCACCGTCCCCTTCACCATGGCCGCCATCCGGCCCAGATTCCACTTCTGAGCCTCCATGACCGCCTTACGGTAGGCAATCGCATCGTCGATCTTGTCCGCCGCCGCGAACGCCGGCGCCAACACCAGCGCCACCGCCAACCCACCTCTCAACAGCTTCTTTTTCATCGCGAATCCCCCTTCGCCGGTTTGCCCAAACAGAAGTGTACTGCATGGCTTCTGCACGCGTGCCCGGGCACCGCAAATAAGGTTCGCCAGGACGTCCGGGCAGGCGCATAATCGCGCCGCCACACTGACGTGGCCAGCCGAACACACTCCGTTGTCCACTCTCAATGCGTACCTGGAAATCTCAGATGCCCTGTGCGGGGCCGGCTGGATATCGCTGCAGCACTTTCTCGAGCCAAAATTGGTCGAGGCCTTGCATGCCGAGCTGCTCGCCCACATGCGAAGTGATGCGCTGACGCCTGCGCTGATCGGACGCGGCCCCCGGCAACAGCTTCGCGAGGATATTCGCGGCGACCGCACACGCTGGCTGACTGGCGCTGGGGAGGCCCAACGGCTGCTGTTCGAACACCTCAAAACCCTGCGCACGACGCTCAACCGCACTCTGTTCATCGGCCTGGAGGACTTCGAGGCGCACTACGCGCTGTACCCGCCGGGCGCGCGCTATCAGCGTCACATCGACAGCTTCCGCGGCGACAATCTGCGTCGCGTCAGCCTGGTGCTCTACCTTAATCCGCATTGGCGCCGGCACGATGGCGGGCTGCTGCGGCTGTACACGCCAAAGGGTGCGTTAATCGAGGAAGTCATGCCCGAGGCCGGTCGCGCCGTGTGCTTTCTCAGCGAGGAATTCCCCCACGAGGTCACCCAGACGCGCCGACCTCGCGCGAGCATTGCCTGCTGGTTCAGGATTCGCCCGGTCGAGGCGCTGTGAGCGCAGCCGCCGTGTCAGCGGCGCGAAGCGCTGCGGATCGCCATCACCGCCTGATTGCGTAGCGTCTTGAGCGCTTTCATCGGTGCCTCGTCGACCACGACGCCCGGCGCCAGATCGATATAGAACGCGCCGACCGCCCGATCGTTCACCACCAGGGGCAGAACCAGAAAACAGTCCGCGCGCAGAATCGGGCGCAGCGCTTCCGGCAGATCGTGCTGGCGCTGATCGGGCTGCCCGACAATGTCCTTGCGCGCGCTCAGGCTCACTGAAAACACGTCATGGCCATCCTGCCCGGAATATTCGAACGAGGTACCCGGCAGGGACTCCGGCACGTCGCCGAATGCCATCCGCGCGGTCAGATGACGTCCGCTGCGCGCGGCCAGGAACAGCACGACGCAACGCGCGCCGGTGCCGCGATACATGGTCTCCAGCACCACCTGCAACAAGGCGTTCAGGTCAAAGGATTCGAGCAGATTCGCGGTCACGTCATTGACGCCCTCCAAAAGAACGTCCAGCTTCTGCATGCCGTCCAACGGCGGCGCGGCCTCGACGCGCACATTGGTATCCGGCTCCTGCGGGGACTTCTGTCCGGCCTTGCGGGCCAATCCACGCTGACCGGACAGATTGTCCTCCAGGCGCTTGAGCGCCTTTCGGGCATGCGGCGGCAGACCGGCTCCGGCGAGGAACTCGTGCATCTTCTCGCGCGCTTCACGCAACAGTCTGTCCAGTTGTCTGGCATCCATGCCGAGCGCCACGGAGAAACGCTCGGCAAGGCCGCGCAAGCCGGCCGACAGATCGCCCTGCGCCTCGAATACCGTCTCGCTCAGCTCGTTGGCAAATGCGGAAACGGTCGCCACGGTTCGCTCCGGATCGGAGGGTTTCTGCAAAACGCCCGACCCCAAAGGCTTCAAGGTGCGCACGATATCCGCCGGGAACCCCCATTCGTGGAGCACCGCCTGCCCCAATTTGGCGTAGTCCAGGCCCAGCACTTCATGGGCGGCGACGGACTCCGGAATACGTCGCTGCTCGACTGCGAGGCGGATGTCCGCATACTCTTCGGGAAAATAATAGGCAGTCAGCACCTTGCCCAGGCTGTGCAGCAGACCGCAGATGAAGGTCTGCTCGCCGCCGACTCCGGGCATACGGTCCGCCACCTCCTTGGCGATCATTGCACTGTAGAGCGCGCGCATCAGCGTTTCGGCCAGTTGACCGGCATCGCTGTCGTTGCGCAGATTCTCCAGCAGCATGAGGCTCAGCGCGGCCATGCGCACCTGCTCGAAACCGAGCACGATGATGGCACGCGTCACGGTGTAGATGCTGCCGCCGAACTGGCCGTAGTACGAGGAATTGGCCAGGCGCAGCAGCTTCTGCGTGGTCGCGTAATCCTGCAGCACCGCATTCGCCAGCTGCGCGACGGAGTGGTTCGCCGCATCTCCGGAGAGGCGGTTGATGTCGCGTATGGCATGCGACAGGCCGGGGAAATCCGGTTTGCGTTTGATGCGGCGCATGAGAAAGTCGAGCGCGCCGGAACTTCCGCGCTCGAGCCGCACGTCCAGCAGAGAGACCAGCGCGGTGCGGAACTCGCGCGCATCGGCGTAACGGTCGTCGGGCGTGCGCGCCGTGGCGCGCAGCACGATCTGGTCGTAGCGGACGTCGCCGCCTTCCGACAGGTGCGATGGCGGCGTCACCCTGCCTTCGGTGATTTCCTCGTAGATGTCGTCCACGCTTTCACCCTGTACGGCGCGTTGCCCGGTCAACATTTCGTAGAACAACAAGCCCAGGGCGAAGACGTCCGAACGTGTGCTGAGTTCCGCCCCGAGCAACTGTTCGGGTGATGCGTAACGCAGCGAGCCCCACAAACGATTCTGCTCGCTGATCGCCTCTGCCGTCATGGCAATACCGAAATCCATCACGCGCGCGCGGCCGTCGGGGCCGAGCAGGATATTGGAAGGTTTGAGATCGCGGTGCAGAACGCCGGCAGCGTGCGCAGCACTGACCCCGTCCAGCACTTCCAGCATGATGCGCACGGCCTCCGCCAGCGGCAGCGGCTCCCCGTCGATCCGACGCGCCAGGGTCTGCCCCTCGACGTGCTCGAACACCAGATAGATCCCCTGCCCCTGCTCCAGTTCGCCTGCTTCGAACAAAGGCACCACATTGGGATGCTTCAAACGAGCGACGATGCGCGCCTCACCGAGCAGACGCTCACGCGCCAGCGCATCACCAAGCGCGTCCGCACGCAGCGTCTTGATCGCCACCGTGCGCTCGAGGCTGGGGTCGAAACCCAGATAGACCGCCCCTTGCGCACCGGTGCCCAACACCCCTTGTACCGTGAAACGGCCTATCTTCTGCGGCTCGGTCAAACTCACAATACTCCATTACCCAAGGTCAGCTGGCATTCTTCGCGAACAGGCCCTAGTGTACCGCCCGAGGTGAAAGGCAGTTGCGCCGTCCCACAACTCCAGCCTGCGATAAAGCCTCTCGGACTCAAACCATCCAGACTCGATTGCGCCCCTCCTGCTTGGCGACGTACATGGCCTGATCCGCACGCTTGAGCGCCTCATCGAGACCGCCGTTCGCAATATCGACTGGCGCAACACCGATGCTGATCGTCGGACGCACCGTTTCAGCCCCCTCGGTTTCGACCTGCAGAACCGCAACGCATTCGCGCAGACGCTCGGCGACATCCATGGCGCCTTGCATCTCGAGGCTGGGAAGCAGTATCGCGAACTCCTCACCACCGATACGGCCAAGCAGGTCGAACTCGCGCAGTTCACCGCGCAGAGCACTGGCGATCGAACGCAACGCGACGTCGCCGACGGCGTGCCCGAAACGGTCGTTGATCTGTTTGAAGTCATCGGCGTCGACCACCATGATGCTCACCGTCTGCCCGGTGCGGCTCGCCCGACGCAGTTCCTGCTCCGCATCCAACAGGAAGGAGCGGCGATTGCGGACACCGGTAAGCGGGTCGAGACTGGCCAGGCGCTTGAACTGGCGCACGAGACGCTTCTGCATCGCGATGTCCATCACCCCGACCAACAGTGCCGGTGTGTCGTGGTATTCGAGCCGACTGGCGGCAAGCAGCACCTCCAGCGTCGTGCCGTCGACCCTGTGCAACCGCACCTCGAGGCCGCTGACATGACCATCCTGCACCACGCGCTGCGCGAGCCGTTCACGCTCCTTTGGATCATGATAGAAATCCCGCGCTCGCAACTCCGCGAGTTCCATGCCCTGGGCCCCGAACAACTCCAGCGCGAAATCGTTGGCCCGCAACACCCGGCCGTTGTCGAGGGACGACAGCACCAGCGGCACCGGAGCAGCATCGAACAGACGACGCAAATTCTCATCGCTGTCGCGCAGCAAACGCTCCACATCTTCGCGTTCCTCGATTTCGAGATGCAGCGCGTGGTTGAGGCGGCGTTGCTCGTTCAGGTTGCGGTACTCGAGACGCTGCGCCCGATTGTTAAGCCGTGCGAACACCAAACCCAGGACATTGGCCAGCATCAAAGGCAGCAACGGGATGAACAGCACCTCCGGCGGCGCCCCCATCATTGACGGGAACATAGCGACAAACACCACGCTGAACACCAGCGGCAGGACAAACTGCGCCGGCAGCAGATTCGGCAGAAACAGATAGAACACCAGCACGATGGCCTGGGCACTCATGGTGTGGAAGGAAATTTCGCCACCGTGTATCAGCACCGCGAGCAAAAAAGCGGCGGAGATATATATCTCGAAGGCCAACAGGGCAAGACCCGGCCACAAGGTGTTCGCTGCACCCCGAGTACGCATGACGGCCAATGCCGCCAGGGCCACGACGGGAGCCCCGAGCCGCATTGCAAGCAAAATTGCGAAGGAGGTCCGACCGGCGAAGACCCAGTAATCGTAAGGAAGAGCCGCCGCGAACAGCACGGCGCCGACAAGCAGCGTCAGCCGGGCACGCTGGTAGATCTGGTCGGCCTTCGCCGTACGATAGGCGTTCTCGGCATCTTCATCCCGAAAGAAACCCCAAACGGAAAACAATGCCTCACGCTGCGCGGGCCCACCGTCGCCTGATGCCATCCGCTCGACTCTCCATCGATAACGCCCCCCACACCCACACACCTCCATGCGTAGGCGACATGGAAGGACCGAGGCTCATTTCGAGCAACCGAAGTCCGTTTTTAGCATAAGACACACAAGCGCGGCTCGCGCTACCCGTTCAGGATGAAGTCGTACCTACCGCCTCGCCTCTGCCTCCGCGGTGCACCGCCAGCACCGTCTCGACTTCGACGAGCCGAGCCAACTGCCGCTCCAACACCTCCAGCGCACGGTCTCCGGCCACCCAGACGCCGAGTTGGAAGCGCTCGCGGGTCACGTCGAAATCCGCCTGCAGACGCTGCACGTCGAAACCACGCACGCGCAGCGTGCGCAGTATGCGTTCCAGGCCACCGGCCTGCGGCCGGACGATGATTTGCAGTTCATGGGTCATGATGCTGCCGCCTCCTCGATCATTTCGTGATTGCCGCACCCCGGCGCGACGATGGGCCAGACGTTGTCCTCCCTGGCCACGGGCACATGCACGAGCATGGGGCCCGGCGTATCCAGCAGTGCCTCCAGCACGGCATCGGTCTCATCTATTCCGCTGGCGCGCAGGGCCGGAATACCGAAAGCGCGCGCCACCTCGACGAAGTCCGGGTTGTCGGACAAGTCGACCTCGCTGTAGCGTCCGGCATAGAACAGCTCCTGCTGCTGGCGCACCATGCCCAGGAACTGGTTGTCGAACAGCAGCATCTTGACCGGCAGGTCGTAGCGCTTGAGCGTCGCCAGTTCCTGCACGTTCATGAGAAATGAACCGTCACCGCTGACGTTGATCACCCGCGCCCCCGGATCGGCGAGTTGCGCACCGATCGCCGCCGGCAGCCCAAAGCCCATGGCGCCAAGGCCGCCGCTGGTCAGGTGCTGGCGCGGCTCACGGAAACCGTAGTGCTGCGCCACCCACATCTGGTGCTGACCCACGTCGCAGGCGATGCGCGTGCGCGCATCCGCGGCCTCTGACAAGGCGCGCAACAAGCCATGCGGCGAGATGGCCACACCGGCGCGCGGCAGCGCATGCCCCTCCCGCTCTCGCGCAACTGCGCAGTCCCGGCACCATTCGTCGATCTGCAGCGGCAGCGTAGCCAACGCGTCCAGGGTCGTTGCCATATCACCGAGCAGCGCCACGTCGGCGCCGCGCAGCTTGCCGACTTCGGCCGCATCGGCATCGAGATGGATCACCCGCGCCCGCGGCGCGAAGTGCTCCAGTTGACCGGTCGCGCGATCGTCGAAGCGCGCACCGGCCACCAGCAACAGATCGCAGTCCTGCACGGCACGATTGGCGCCGGGGGCGCCGTGCATTCCCAGCATGCCGAGGTTCGCCGGATCCTGCGGATCGAGCACCCCCAGCCCCTTGAGCGTGCTGACCAGCGGTACGCCGCGGCGCGCGCAAAATGTGCGCAAGGCCTTGACCGCGTCGGCCAACACCACCCCGCCGCCGGCGTAGACCAGCGGTCGGCGCGCTGCCGTGAGCAGTTCGCCGGCCCGCGCCAACGCCGCGGCATCCGGTCTCGTCTTCGGGGATTCCGGCAGAGGCCGGGCCGGGCCGGCGTGCACTTCAGCCAGCAGTACATCCTTGGGTATATCGATCCACACCGGTCCCGGCCGTCCGCTGCGTGCCAGGTGTATGGCCTCGGGCAGCACCTCGGGCAGTTCGGTTGCATCCCGCACCAGATAACTGTGCTTGGTAACGCCGAGCGACAGGCCCAGCACGTCGGTTTCCTGGAAAGCGTCGGTGCCGATCAGGCCACTGGCGACCTGTCCGGTGAGCACCAGCATGGGCACGGAGTCGGCCATGGCGTCGGCCACGCCGGTCAGCAGATTGGTAGCGCCGGGACCGGAGGTGGCGACACACACGCCAAGCCGTCCGCTGGCGCGGGCATAGCCGTTGGCGGCGAACGCCGCGGCCTGTTCGTGGCGGGTGAGAATGTGACGCAGGGGGGAATCGGGCAGCGCGTCGTAGAACGGCATGATGGCGCCGCCGGGATAGCCGAACAGCGTATCAACGCCGTGCCGGCTCAGGGTGTCAGCGAGGTATTGCGCACCGTTCATTGCGTTGTGCTCCTGCAGGTCGGCCGGCGGGGTGTGGACAGCGGGTGGCAAGCGTTCCTACCAGCGGAAGCAGTCGTACTACGGTCATCATGGGTGTATCTCCGAAATATGCATGGCGCAAAAAAGAAGACCCCCGGGCCTTTCGGCGCGGGGGTCTTCGGTGAAATCTCAAATCGTCAGAGAGTTAACGCATAGACCCGCCGCGCCGTGGAGCTACCACGACGTTTACCAGTAGTACTACCAGCAGGGCGGACAAGCGGTTCACGGTTTGATCTGACGACTCTAAGCGAATGATGGGTCGATACTAGCGTGCGGCAGCGCTGGCGTGCAAGCGACTCTACCTCGAGGTCGTCCATCCTCTGTAGCTCGAGCTAGTTTCGAGCGTCGTTCGAGGTTGTTGGTTTTGATCTTGCGTGGTCGAAGGCGACGCACTTTCTGACCGTGGTGGTCTATTTCGGGCGCGACTCGGGATAGTGATTTCCGTTGGCTATCCAGTGAAACCTGTTTCCATTGTTGGCGCTGAAGCTCGTTTCGGGCGCGAATCAGTGTTTCCAGTTTTGATTCCACTTGGGTGACGGGCAGACCTCGAGCGTCCACCCCGTCACGGGGCACCGCAGGCACTTGCCTCTGGCAAAGCCTGCTCGGGCGGCCTCCCTGCCGCCCGACCCCGCGCCGGGGCGCACGCTCAAGGCAAGGCCAAACGGGAACCTAGACGTCAAAACAGAATACACGCCAAACGCTTGGGCTACGTATTCGGCGATCGAAGCGTAGGTTGGGATAAGCGAAGCGCACCCCAACGCGGGCAGTGCAGATCATGTTGGGGTTCGTTGCACTCACCCCAACCTACGGGAGCCGTGTTTTGACGTTCGGTCCCCCTTGATCGCTTGCCTCGGGAACGTGCGCCTGGGCGGGGATGGCCGGCAGGACGCCGGCCAAGCAGCCCTTCGCAGGAGGCGAATGGCTGCGGGCCCCGTTCAGGCGTGCGTTCGCGAGGTTGCCCGGCAGGGACAAGCACAGCACTCTGCACCTGTGCCATTGGCGGCTGCAGCGACTCCAAGCTGTTTCGCCACAAGGCGCGTCGCGCAGGGAAGGCTTGTTGCCTTCACAAGCGACGCAACACCGGGGCGGGACAGCCTGGTGTCGCCCTTCGGGTGGGCTGGTGTGCGCCCATGGCGGCGTTGCGGCGCTTGCCAAGGGCTCGGGCCATTGTCTTCGCGCCGCGCCTTGCCCTGAACGCACACCAGTCCACTGCAGTCGCGAATGGCACAGGTGCAAAGTGCTTTGGGGGTGCGTTTCTTTCGCCGGTTTCTTTGCGCATTTCAAAGAAA